>JBEBCV010000339.1:0-7541 GCA_041157505.1 Chloroflexota bacterium
GCAAGCGCGCGTATGGGTTATGCATGGCATTGGCATGAGCGTTGATCGAGAACGGAGCGAAGTCTTCATGCTTCCAACCGAACTCGTACATATAACGCCGCATCACCAGGGCATTGATACCTACGAACGAGATGCCTTGTTCCACTTCGTAGTCTGAGTCCGCTGCCGTTGCAAGCGCCGCCGTAACATCCCTGCCTGCTTTGTCGGTCATCTTTTCTACACCAACCACTAAAGCGGATTCAACATCTCCTGAAGCGACCGCCATCAGCGCAGACCGAAATGCCGCTGCGCCAGAGCCACACGCCGCCTCGATCTTAACTGCTTCCTGTTTCCACAGCCCGATCCAATCGCTAAAGAAAGCGCCGAGCTGGTTCTGTCCGCTGACCATGGGGGCAAGCATGTTACCCACATACAACGCATCGACCTTATCCACGCCTGCATCTTGCATGGCAAGGAACGCCGCCTCTCCACCGATCTCGCGCAGGGATTTATCCCAGTGTTCATCTACTTTGGTCTGACCAATTCCAAGAATGGCTACTTTTCTCATAACACCTCAGCCCTGATTCTATCGTATTCGCCTCTCAAGAACTATCATGAATTTTCCAAGAATGCAGGTCGGTTTTCAATGCAGCCTATCGTATGGTCATTTGGAGTGATTGCATCATACAGAAATCCTTGCTATCCTTGTCAAAATAAGGAGAGATTCATATGTGGAAGCATGGTTTGATCACAATACTGACTGCGGCTCTTTTGATCGGTTGTAAGGGCTCCTCTCAGGAAATATATTACACACCGCCTGCCCTGGCTGAAGAATGTACAGTGAACATGACCCAGTCGGGAGTGATCATGGGGATGATGCGATCCATCGAAGTGGCATCTGACGGCAATTATGTGACAACCGATGAAAGAGCACACACCTCAGTGACAGGAAAACTGACTGAGCAGGAACTGTCACAATTTGAAGGTTTGGTTTCGAGCTTTAACTTCACTCCGCCTGAGATTAGCGCCGTCTGTGCAGATTGTTTTGTATATGATATTGAGATTCAAAGTGGCGGGCAGAAAATGATCTTAAAAACAGAGGATATTTCCCTGCCTGATTCAGGTATAGAACCATTCGTTGATTTCCTTCGCAGAATTATGGATGAGGCATTGAATTAAATTATGAATTTCCTGGAATGGCAGGAACAGTATTTTCAAAAGGTGACTGACTCTTCTGAAGAGGGAGCGGAGGCGGTCCGATTTGTGAGGGCAAACAACATTCGGGTGGGTATGAAGCGGGCGCGGAAAAGTGTAGGAGCGTTCTGGACGTTGGGGAAAAATTTTTACTTGAACAAGGTCCACTATACGATGGAGTCCGCGCTTGAAAATCCGCGCGCATGGACGTTGTTCGTGCATGAAGTCCGTCACCTGCAGCAAGGGACATTAACTGCCATGTCAGTGTATGGTGAGTTGGATGCATGGCAATATGAATTCCGTTTGTTCAAAAAGATCACAGGAAAAACTCTCAAACCTGAATTGGAAGAAATTCTGGTATTACCTCTCAACTATGATCGCACCATACTTAAGCATGCACAGAGATTGATGACAAATTTTGCAGGTTTTTGGTATGGGGCTTGGATATTACCTTTATATCCAATGCACAAAGAGATCAAGTATTGGATTACACGCAAACAAAATTGAGTAGACAATATGAAGAATCTTGTTGTCACAACTCACAAATCTAACAGGTCTTTTTAATGTAAAAGTCTTTTATTTGTTGTACTATGTTGGCAGGAACAAGAAAGGAGGTTGCGATAGAAGCACCACCTGAAACAAAAACCGAAGGGAAGGGCGATACGCCATAAGCTGGTCAAGTGTGATTGTTGCTTTAGCACCAGACGTTCCCCTAACGAAAGGAAGGCTGCTCATTTCGCCACCTTCCCCGACATAGTTTGTTCGTTTGACGGATGGGTAACACCCATCCGTCTTTTTGTTTAAAACAGATAAACGTCGAATGGAATCCATCAATGTCCAAAATATCGGTATTATCTGCATGTATCTTAGCAGCTAAATGTCTTCCATAGCATTCTTCATTCTGTCCAAACCTTCTTTCAAAATGGCGCGTGATGTGCCGAAGTTAATGCGCACATGCCCAATGCCTTCTTTGCCAAAGATCTTCCCATCGCTCAGGGCAACCTTTGCCTTCTCCTTGAAAAATTCAAATGGTGAGCCATCGATATCACTTTGAGTGAAATCCAACCAGCCGAGGTAAGTGGCATCAGGGAGGGTGGTGCGAACACCTGGCATGAATTTAGTGACATAATCAACAAGGAAATCGCGGTTGCCGGTGAGGTGGCGATTCAATTCTGCCAACCAACCATCGCACTTCCCCGAGAAGGCAACTTTCGAAGCATGCAAGCCCGGGCTGGCAGCATGCAGGCGCAAATGGCTCAATTCGGTTTCATAGCGTTTACGCAATTCCACGTTCGGGATGATGGCGAATCCGCAGAACAGCCCAGCCACGTTGAAAGTCTTCGATGGTGCAACGAGGGTAATGACATGTTGTTCGATCTCACGCGAGAGTTTTGCCATCGGCGTGAATTTATTACCATCCAATAAAAGTTCGGAATGAATTTCGTCTGAAACAATAAGAACATTATGCTTGATGCAAATTTCCGCCATGCGGGTCAGTTCTTTGCGCGAGAATATGATTCCCAACGGGTTATGCGGATTGCACAACAGAAATATTCCCACTTTCTTAATACGTTTTTCGAATAGTTCCCAATCGATCTCATAGGTCAAGATATTCCCCTTCACATTCTTCACGAATGGAATATCAACCTGCGGAACGCCAATATTGTTCTTGACCTCGTGAAACTCGTTATATACCGGAGTCTGGATCGCCATGCCCTTTTTTGAAGCTTCGAATGCACGGACCGCCACGCTATATCCGCTGACGATGCCGGTCACGGTCAATACCGCCTCCGGTTGGACCTTCCATTTATAGAGTCGCTCCATTCGGTTTGCGACCACTTCAGGCAATTTGGTGCCATGCGCCCATTCATACCCCAAAACACCGTGATCCAGCTGCTTTTTCAATGCATCCAAGATCGGTTTCGGGGAAGGGAAATCCATATCTGCCACCCACATGGGCAGAATATCTTTTTTATATAGATTCCATTTGATATCTGTATCGAACTTGCGGCGGTTGGGTGTGATGTTGAAGTTAGTCATGTCTCCTCTGCGCAGAGGCAGGGTAGACCCCGCCCCTACATTATTATTTTTTATATGCCACGATCATGCCGTCTCGCATCGGTGCGAGCGAGACGATCCAATCGGGGTCGTTTGTGATCTGTTTCGTAAATTCCTGGACGCCTATTGTGGTAGGCGCAATATCTTTTTTATCGAAAATACGTCCATGCCAGAGCATGTTGTCGATGATGAGCAACCCGCCGCTGCGCAATTTTTCCTTGATGAATGGCAGCGAGGCAGGGTACGCCTGCTTGTCAATATCGTTGAAGATGATATCGAACGGACCTTGTGTCTGCTTCAACGCCTCCACCGCTTCCGAAACATGAAACTGGACCAGGTCCGCGCTTCCCAACTTGACGAGGTGCCCGCGTGCCCTTTCAGACAGTTCCTCCTCCCAGACGGTGTGATGGACGATCCCGCCGCCATTTTCCTTAATTGCCTTGGCAAACCAGGCTGTGGAATAACCATATCCAGAACCCAATTCAAACACGGAGGTTGCGCTTATCATCCGAGCCAATTGATAGCAGTAATATCCGCAGGCAGGGCCGATTATGGGAAAATCATGTTTTTCGGCGAAGGCTTCCATTTCGAGCAGTTCTGCTTCACGCGGCGGAACAAGGGATGTGATGTAGTCTTGAACATTTGTATAGGTCAATAAATCTTCGCTCATGAGTACCTCCAAAGGTGTGTGAATTGTACATCCATTCAATTCGGGTGTTCCAAATTTCAGATTGAAAAATATATGGGAAAAAGAATCAACCCAAAGACCGAAAGAGGCGCGGCTTTTCTGAATCTAATGTTCAAAAAACGTTAATCCCAAAAATACAATTGCTGATAGAATTGTTTGTTGGGAGTCATTCCCAAGCACGTATCACACTCAAGGATCCCGCCCTGAATGAAATTGAATTTTTGGCTATTTTGGCGAACCTTCTATCGTTCCTTCTTCGACACAAAAAACACTCCAGCCCGCCTAACAAAAAAACGACTGATATTTTTGATCTTGTTCTACATCGTCTGGCCGCTGGGACAGGTGATGCACTGGTTCTTTTTCTGGCTCGACGATATTCTCTTCCCTGCTTATAAAAATCATCCCATCGAAAAACCTCTTTTTATTTTAGGCAACTTTCGCAGCGGCTCGACATTTCTTCATCGTCTGCTTTCACGCGATACCGAAACATTTACCAGCCTGACCACATGGGATATCTACCTTACTCCATCCGTCACACAAAAGAAGATCACCCAACTCGTTGCCCGTATAGATACCAAGTATCTTGGCAACATATTACACCGCGCGTTGCTCGCGTTCGATCGCGCCACACTTGGCAAGATCAAGATACACCCCATCTCGTTCTTCCAACCCGAAGAGGATGAGAACATCCACATGCATGTTTGGGATGGCTATTTCGTAACCTTCCTCTTCCCGTTCATGGATGAGTTCCCCGATTACATTCACTTCGATGAAGCGCTCAGCCCAGCACACAAGAAGCGCATCATGACGTTCTACAAGTCGATGTTGCAGCGGCACATGTATGCAACCGGCAAGAAACATTTCGTGGCAAAGAATCCGGCGTTCAGTGCCAAGATCGAAACGCTGGCAGAATTCTTCCCCGATGCACGCATTCTCTACCTTGCTCGCAACCCGCTGGACATGCTACCCTCTACCGTTTCGTGGATCAATTATGCTCGCAGCCAATTCACCGGTCCCAACGAAGGCTACCTGTATATTGACGAGATCCTCGAGATGACCCGCTACTGGTATCATCATCCGCTTCAATATATCGACTCGCATCCTTCTCCCCGCAACTTGATCGTCAACTACGACGATTTGATCCAACGCCCAGAGGCGGTCATCCGCGGGTTCTACGAACAGTTTGGGTATCCTGATAAACCCGGTTTACCCCTCATCATTGACCAAGCCGTCAAGGAAACATTGACCTTTAGTAGCGACCATTCCTACTCCTATGAAAAGATGGGCTTCACCCGTGAATGGATCGTTGAGAAGTACAAAGACATTTTCGAACGCTTCAATTTTGAAACACGCGAAGAGGAAGAGCTGGTTCCGGTCAAACGATTGGAATTGGAAAGTTAAACAAAAAAACGCGGACACAAATTGTGTCCGCGTTTTTTATTTAACTTTTACTACGCCTTCCCCAGCACCATAGCAAGCAATGCCATTCTGACATACAAGCCATATTCCATCTGGCGGAAGTAAGCAGCGCGGGGATCATCATCGAACTCGGTGGAAATTTCCCCCACACGCGGCAGCGGATGCATGACTGCCATTTCTTTCTTCGCCAATTTCATCACAGTTGGGTCGATGACATACGCACCCTTCACCTTCTCATAATCTGCGGGGTCTTCAAAGCGTTCTTTCTGGACGCGGGTCACATACAGAATGTCTGTTTCGGGTAATACTTTTTCAAGGGAAGAATATTCCGTCTGCGGTACACCCTTTGCGCCAACTTCGTCCATTACTTCTTTCGGCATCTTCAAAATATCCGGCGAGACGTAGTTCAGTTTGATATTGCTGAACTGCGAGAGCAATCTCGCCAGCGAGTGGACAGTACGCCCATACTTCAGGTCACCGAGCATGGTCACATTCAGATTATCGAGGCGACCGAGTTCTTCCATTATGGTGAATGTATCGAGCAAAGCCTGAGTTGGGTGCTCCCCTACACCGTCACCTGCGTTGATGACCGGCTTCTTGGCTGCCTTCGCCGCAATCGCCGCAGAGCCGGTTTCAGGATGGCGTAAAACGATCACATCAGCATAGCATTCCAAGGTGCGGATGGTATCAGGCAGGCTTTCCCCTTTAGAAACAGACGAGTATTTCACTTCGTTGATCGGAATGACCGAGCCGCCCAAGCGTTCCATCGCTGCAGTGAAGGATGATGAAGTACGGGTGGATGGTTCGTAGAACAAGTTGGCAAGGATCTTTCCTTTGAGCAGGTCAAAGGTTCCGATACGTTCGACCATTCCGCGCATCTCATGCGCCACACCGAACACGTACTCAAGGTCGTCGCGGCTGAATTGTTTGACGGAAATAATGTCCTTGCCGTACCAATCGGCATTCTTGTTTTCGCCAAAAGGCAAGTGGGGGTTGGTGGAAGTTGTTGGCATTTCTTGGTCTCCTAATTCTGATAGTTGGTTTATTCGTTGTTCGATATTGGATGCTCGATACTTGAGTTGGACAAATATCGTTGTTTACTTTTCTTCATGTCCATGACGGTGGTGGATATCTGGCATGTGGTCATGTTCATGTTCTTCTTCGGGATGTTCATGCTCATGCGAATGGACTCCATCATTATCATCGTGCCCGTGCATACCATCATTGTGGCTGTGGCTATGTTCATGAAAGATCGCCGTATGAACATGCGAATGAGAATGATTTTCATTAATAAGCAGCAAGGCACCGCCCACCATCAATGCCGCAGCGATAATAAAAAAGAATGAAGGGAATTCGCCAAACATGAAAATGGACAGGACCACGCCTGCCAACGGAGCCGTGCCATATAAAGCGCTTGTTCTTGCTGCGCCGAGTCCACGCATAGAACGGATGAAGAGCATGGTGCTCAAGCCATAACTGAGAAATCCAAGAAGCAACGTTCCAAGA
Organism: Chloroflexota bacterium; assembly: GCA_041157505.1. GTDB lineage: Bacteria > Chloroflexota > Anaerolineae > Anaerolineales > Villigracilaceae > Villigracilis. The sequence continues at coordinate 6,845 of JBEBCV010000339.1, forward strand.
ATGGTCGTGAACGAAGGGAATGGATTTCCCAGCGACCAAGCGAGAACGAACGAGAATGACCCAGCAACCAATCCCTTCCACGCCACGATAACGAGTGGGTCTTTACCGGAGATGTTGCGTGTGAAATTATTATCTGCACCCCAAAGCACACAGGCAAGGATGACTCCCAGCGAGCCGAGAGAAAGCCCAAATCCGCTGGAGAAATCGGTGGAGAGAAAAATACTGGCAAGGGTAATGACGATGATCGCCATCCATGCGCGGCGGCTGATGGCTTCTTTGAAGAATAGCAAGGCAATCAAGGTCGTACCCACCCCTTCAAAATTGAGCAACAAAGAGGCAGTTGAGGCAGGCGTATTTTGCAAACTGATCATCAACACGATCGGCGCAAGGATGCCGCCAGAGATGATGGCACCTGCCAGCCATTTCACATCCGCGCGTTGAATGCCAGCTTCTGTTCCTTTTGGTTGGGTGAGTTTGGTAAGGGCGATACCGGTTCCGCTGCCAAGATACAAAAATGAAGCAAGGAAGATCGGTGCAATATCGCCAAGCAATAATTTCGCAATCGGAGCACTTGCCCCAAAGAACAGGGCGGCAAGCAAGGCTTGCAGGATAAAAACCAGGTTCTTCGATCTCATCGTTTCCTCAATTCAAATAAATGATTCGCCAGCGGGAAAATATTGATAAGGGGTTCTTCATA
>JBEBCV010000340.1:0-4108 GCA_041157505.1 Chloroflexota bacterium
GATGCCAGTTTGAGCCAGCCTTGCGGCGGCTTGACATCGGGATAATGAATGGCAAGTGCTTGCTCAAGGTCGCGATACATCACGGGAATGGTGTTCCAGAAGAACGACTCAACAAAATACATGCCAGTGCGCACTTCGTCGGTAACGGTCAATTTTTCGGCGCGGGCACGGTCGGTCAGCCAGAGCGAGGAGATCACTGCTCGCAATTCGTTTTCAGCGTTCTGTTTCTCGTAGGAATAAAGCCCATTTTGCCCAAGCAGGTTGAGGAGTGCAGCGATGCGTTCTGTCTTGGAGAGAATGGTGCGGCGGCGGGCTTCGGTTGGATGAGCAGTTAGAACCAATTCGATGGAAAGCGACTCCATCAAAGCAGCCATCTTGCTCGAAGCGACACCATTTTGTTTTAGGATCGCAACCGCTTCCCCAATCGACTCATGAACGGGTGCTGGAAATGATTCGTTCTCACGCTGACGGAGCAACTGCACACGGTGATTTTCCTCGGCAAGGTTCACAAGGTCGAAGTAGGCTGCAAAGGCGGCAGCCACCACGCGAGCATCTGCATTTTCAAGTTTGGAGACATATTGTTGTAATTGCTCCGCAGCCTGCATTTCTCCATTGCGGCGGGCTTTGGCAAGCGCACGAATTCGTTCTTCGGTTTCAAACAACCGTGGTGACTCAAGTTCTGAGATGACGTTTCCGAGCAGGTCGCCCAGGAGGTGAATGTTTTGAGAGATTTCCATGCTGAGATTGTATAACAAAGGCATTGTCGAAAACAATGCGCTTTAAGGGTAATTTAATACCCTATAATCATCGTATATCCACGCCAAAGGAGACCTTTATGAAATATCTACTCTATGTCTTTTATGTTGAAGTCCTCATCAACCTTGTCAGCGGTGGACAGTCTCTTTTTATGCCAGCCGCCTTTTTAGGGCAATTTTCCAGCGAGCCTGCTCCCAATTTCGCCATCGAAATGACGCGTTGGTATGGCGTGTTGATCGCAGTTCTCACATACCTGCTTATTCGCGGTTTGATGCTGCGCGGTGCGGCATTGAAAGTAGCGCTCGAAGCCTTGCTCTTTGGGGATGTTATTCAGATCATCGTTTCGTTCGTCACAGCCAACACCATTGGATGGACGCCGAACGTGGTCTTGTCTCTGGTCATCTCGATCATTTTTGCTGTCGTACGCCTGCTATGTTTGTGGAAACCGGTAGAAACAGGGATCGAAAGGAGCTAACCCATGAAAGACTTTGTTGTGAGAATAGACTGGGAGTATTCCGGCAAACCCGATGGCTTTTTCGGTACTGGCGCAACAAAATTTGAACAGGGCATCGTTTGGGTCTTTGGTATTTTGGGCACTGCGCTCCTCGGCTGGGTGGCGTGGACCCATTCCATCCCATGGGTATGGTGGCAGTATGTCATTGCCGCACTGCTGGCGTTGGATGTTTTAGGTGGCGTGACAGCCAATGCGCTGAATAGTTGTAAGCGGTTCTATCACTCGCCCATTCAAACCGAAGAGACCGGCTTCACTGCCTTATCCAAAAATCATTATGCCTTTGTTGCGTTTCACATCCATACAATTATTGTTGGAATCTTCTTTGGCGGCTTTGATCTGGGATATGGGTTCTTCTGGTATTTTGCCCTGCTGGCTTGCACTTTCTTGTTGGTCAATATTCCCCTTTATTTGCAACGCCCCATGGCATTAGGGCTGATCATGCTTGCGATCTTAGTCAACCTTTATGTTGTTCGCCCAGTAGTTGGTTTCGAATGGCTGGTGCCTGCTTTGTTCTTGAAGCTGATCTACGGTCACCTGGTTCGGGAAGAGCCCTATAGACCGAACTAAATAGTATTGAAACATAAAATGGGACGCTGACGAGCGCAGAGTACGCTAAAAAATCCACGTGCTCTGCGTTAATCCGCGTCCCATTTTTTCTTGAGAACGAACACCCCTACTAAACTTTAATTTCAAGAAACATCATACGCAAGAAGTAAGCTTAAACTCTTTCCCCTCGAAACTGCGTTTCATAAAGTTGACTATAAATGCCGCCGGTAACGAGCAATTCTTCGTGCGTACCGCGTTCGACGATTCGTCCTCGATCCATGACCAGGATCATATCGGCTGCAAGAATGGTGCTCAGACGATGCGCGATCACGATCGACGTTCGTCCCGCCATAACGCGCTTCAAGGCATCCTGGATCAACGCTTCGGATTCGCTGTCGAGAGAACTGGTAGCTTCATCCAGAACGAGAATGCGCGGATCTTTCAAAATTACACGTGCCAATGCAATGCGTTGTTTTTCGCCGCCACTGAGTCTGTATCCGCGTTCGCCGACGATAGTGTCGTAGCCGTCGGATAAGTCCATGATGAAGTTGTGAATATTGGCGGCTTTGGCAGCCAACTCGATCTCTGCTTGGGTCGCATCTGGCTTGGCATAGGTCAAATTGGTGCGAATGGTATCGTGGAAGAGATAGGTTTCTTGTGTCACCATGCCAATCGATTGAGACAACGACTCAAGCGTCACGTCTTTGAGATTGTGACCGTCAATGCGAATCTCACCTGCGCTTGGGTCGTACAAACGCGGGATAAGATAAGTCACAGTAGTTTTGCCAGCGCCGGAAGGGCCGACGAGGGCGATCAAATTTCCGGGGCGGGCAGTAAAGGAGATTCCTTCGAGGGCGACATCTCGGGCTTGGGAGGTTGAGTCCGTTTCGGCAGAGTCTGAGGCGCTTCTTTCTACCCGACGCTTGATCGTCGACGCGTCGCCGTTTCCTCCGCTGAGTACGGCTTTGACATTATCCATGCTGCCATAACGTTTGACATCTTTGAGTAAGATGGATTCATCCACTTTGTAATTGAAGGTGACATTATTGAATTCGAGTTCACCCTTTACTTCTTTCAATTCGATGGCGTTCTCTTTTTCGACAATGTCTTGCGGCAGATCGACGATCTCGAAGACGCGTTCAAAAGAAACCATGCTGGTGGAAAAATCAACCGGTGCACTGGCAAGACCCTGCAGGGTGCCATAAAGTTGACCAAGATACGAACCAAAGGCAACGATGGTTCCAACTGTGAAGACATCGGTGATGACGTAATAACCGCCGAGACCATAAACGAGAGCTGTCCCTACCGCTGTGACCAAACCGAAGATAACGAAGAAGGACGAGCCAATGACGGCACGTCGAATACCGATATCACGGACATTTGCGGCGCGTTCACGGAAACGTTTTTCTTCTTCGCGGGTACGACCAAAGAGTTTGACGAGCAGCGCACCGCCGATGTTGAGAGTCTCGTTCATATGAGCGTTCATTTGCGCATTCGTGTCCATGGCTTGACGAGCAATGTCACGTAAGACCGTTCCAAGACGCTGAGCGGTGATGATGAATAACGGCAGGATGAGAATGCTGACGAGGGTAAGACGCCATTCGAGCGAGATCATGACCGCAAATAAGGCGATCGCTTCAACAATGTTGGTCACGATATTGACGATGGTATTGCTGATAGCGTTCTGTGCGCCAACCACGTCACTGTTGAGGCGAGACATGAGTTCGCCGGTTTTGGTGTTGGTAAAGAAACGCAACGACATGTGTTGTAGACGCGAGAAAAGCGAAGAACGCAGGTCGAAGATCACGCCTTCGCCCACCGTGGAATTGAGCCGCCGCTGCAAAACATTTATCCCGCCGTTGAGCGCAGGGATGAACAATAACGCCAGCCCAAGCCAGATCAGCCGTTGGGTGTCTTTGGCGGGCAGCACCACGTCGATCATGTTTCGAAAGATAAGCGGGGTGAGTAGAGACAAGCCTGTACTAAGCAAGATCGTCACGAGCATACCTGCGATGTGCCACCAATAAGGTTTGGCGTAATTGAGGACGCGTAACAAAAGTTCGCGTGTCACTTTAGGCTTTTCGTCGCCCTGACGCATTGCCATGAACCAGCCGTATCCGTGCATAAAAGTAGTCTCCGATAATTAGGTGTAGGGGCAACCCTCCAATGTCCTGGTGAGGTGATGACAGTCCTGTATCCTTGCTTGAATATGGACTTGGCACGCCCAGACGGGTCGCCCCTACGGAATGATGTGACTATAAGACCAAGTGACTATTCCGGCAACTGGAAGAA
>JBEBCV010000341.1:0-4229 GCA_041157505.1 Chloroflexota bacterium
TACCGCGTACGCCCCAGAATTTGACGGTGAAATCCTTGTTCATGACAACCTCCTTTTCACAATTTCTATTATGTTCGGAATGAGGTTTCCTTCAAGGAAAGTGTTCTCATGGCAGGTGGAAAATATTTCTCATTCAGACGATGGACGACGGACCATAGACGATGGTTGGTTTTTATGGTCGATGGTCAATCGTCTATCGTCCAAAAAGGTATAATCTTTTCCATGCTTCCAGATCTGCAATTGAAAGACCACCTGCGTTTGCGTAAACCACATCCATGTGGATCCTACGAATGGACGGTGGTGCGCCTCGGCGCGGATATTGGTTTGGAATGTAAGGGCTGCCAGCATCGAGTAATGCTAACGCGCCGTGAACTGGCAAAACGAATGAAGACAAATTTGTCGCAGCAGGAACGGGAAAAACAAAAAGACCCTGAAGAGAACAAAGATCATTAGGGTTTAGTTTAAAGTTCTTTAACCACAGATGAATTCTGATAAATACAAGTTGAAAGATCGTTCCTTTGTCTACTTGTGGTTATTCTTTTACTAAGGAGAATACATGGAATCAAATCACACAGAACTCCCCATTGGTTCACTTCGTATCGGTCTGTTCACCGACACCTACGCCCCGCAGGTGAATGGTGTTTCGGTCTCACTACAAATGATCTCTGAAGGCTTAAAAAAACGCGGACATCAAGTCACCATCTTTGCGCCGAAATTCCCCGGGTACAAAGATAATGAACCAAACGTGATGCGCCTGCCTTCACTCAAATATTTGAATAACCCGCCCATTTATGTGGCTGTGTTGGGAACTCCGCGCTCCACGTGGAAATTGACTCGCGAGAATTTTGATGTGCTTCACGCCCATAGCCCGGCAAGTGTGGGTCTGCTGGCCTATCTCACCGCATCCACCAAACGGTTGCCGTTGATCTACACCTATCACACATCCATTACAGACTATACCCATTATATAAAGTTCATCGGCGGGACGGGGCTGATCAAACGTGCGGCAGGCTGGTTCAGCAAAGCATCCACTGACCTGGGCGACCAGATCGTTGTCCCATCGCCGAAGTTCTATCGTCTATTGCTTAGCCAAAAAGTGAAGCAACCCATTACAGTTATCCCGAATGGAATTGACCTAAGCATGTTCAAAACGGTGAAAAACCCCGGCGTCTTGCGCAAGCGATTGGGTTTGGATGCCAATGCACCGATCCTGCTCACCGTTGGGCGCATGGATCCTGAAAAACGGCTCGAATTCATTGTGGAAGCGTTTGACTTGCTCGCAGACCGCGTTCCGAATGCACATCTGGTTTTTGTCGGTGACGGCAGCGCTCGCAAAAGTGTTGAACATAAAGCGAATTCCATTCATGCCAAAGACCGCATCCATTTCCTCGGCATGGTCAACCGTGCCGAATTGCCCGATATTTTTCACGATGCGACGGTCTTCCTTTCCGCTTCCACCACAGAAGTGCATCCCATCTCGGTGATCGAAGCGATTGCCTCTGGTCTACCGTTCGTTGCGGTGCAGGATGAAGCCTTTGAAGGCATGCTCGAAGAAGGACAGAACGGTTATGCGGTTTCGCTTGATGTGAAAAAATATGCCGATACGCTTGCCGACCTGCTCCCGGACCGCGAACGTCTGAAGCGTTTTGGTCAACACTCCCTTGAGCTGAGTGAAAAATATTCCATTGAAACGCAGGTCAAATCATTGGAAAAGCTTTATATGGAAGCCATCCTGCAAAATTGGCGAGGAACTTTCTTCAAACGCATGATCCCTAAACAACTTAATGAAATTCCACAAAGAATCTCAAGAGAGATCAACGAAATTCCGCAAAAAATTTCCAAAGAAATTACCAGGATCCTGCCTGGGAAAAAAGACTGATATGTACGGGTTACGTATTTTGCAATGCGTAACCCGTGATTCTTAACTGGCAAGGCGCGGAGTATAATTCCAACCCGATGTCTATCCTCGATGCCCACATGCTGGAATTTTTCAGCCGCAGCCCCGAACAAACAAGACGTATTGGCATGCGCCTTGGCAGTTTGCTTTATGCTGGTGATGTTATATGCTTGCAAGGAGATCTAGGAGCAGGCAAAACCACCTTCACTCAAGGACTGGCACAAGGATGGGGTTCGCTTGATACAGTTTCCAGCCCGACATTTATTCTAGTCAACCAATATCGACGTGCTGATGGCGCCCAGCTTTTTCACTTGGATGCATATCGCCTCGAAACTGTGCCCGAGGCTGAAGAACTCGACCTCGACTCTATGCTCACTGAAGGCGCGCTTATCATCGAATGGCCCGAACGGTTGGGTGATCTCATCCCTGCTGAACATTTGCAAATTCGGCTAGATCATCTTTCAGAAGAACATCGTCAGATGCATTTTCACGCGCATGGCAAACGCTATGACGATCTTTTAGACTCCATTCGCCAGTCTATGGTGGGAGGTTAATCATGCTTCTTGCAGTAGATACCTCCACGTCACTGGTCGGGTTGGCTTTGTATGACGGTGACCAGGTCCTGGGTGAGATGACGTGGACGACCAAACAACATCACACCACAGAACTTTCTCCGGCTCTTTCCGGACTTTTGAAACGCTGCGGCGTGACCATGAGCTCGGTCAACGCTTTGGGCGTCGCTATTGGTCCTGGTTCGTTCACGAGTTTGAGGGTCGGGTTGTCTTTGGTGAAGGGAATTGCGCTGGCGCGCAACCTGCCTGTAATGGGCATCTCCACCTTGGATGTGATCGCGGCAGCACAGCCTCTGGCGAAACATCCGCTGGTGGCGGTTTTGCAAGCTGGGCGAACGCGAGTCGCTTTCGGTGTGTATAAAAACGTTGAGAACGAGTGGCAGGCTGAAGGTCCGGTAAGAAGCGGAACACTGGATGAGATGTTGAGTCAGTTCGAGAATCCGACTCAAATCGCAGGGGAGTTGACATCTGAAGAGAGAAAGAAAGTATCCAAGGTAAAACATCTGCTTTTGGCTTCTCCTGTTTTATGTGTGAGAAGACCGGCTATGCTGGCTGAACTGGCATGGAAACGTTGGCAGGACAACGACGCAGATGATGCGGTTTCACTTGCACCGATCTATTTGCATGTAGCGGGTACGCCGATCCAATAATTTCCAATGTCTGATGTACTGATTCGCAAAATGATCTTAGCTGACCTTGACCAGGTGATCGCCATCGATCAGGTTTCATTTTCGCTGCCCTGGCCTCAGCGCTCATTCCAATATGAATTGACGGATAACTTCACTTCCCGCAGCTGGGTGGCGGAAGTGGATGGACGTATCGCAACGATGATGGTCGGCTGGTTGATCGTGGATGAACTACATGTTGCCACAATTGCAACTCACCCGGATTATCGTGGACATGGAATTGGAAAACAGATATTGGTCCATTCTCTTTTGGCTGCAAGAGAAGAAGGGGCGATACGTGCTTTTCTTGAAGTGCGTGAAAGCAATGTAATCGCCTTGAACATGTATCGCAGCCTGGGTTTTTTTGAGGATGGACGCAGGAAAGAATATTACAAAGATAATAATGAAGATGCCATTCTGATGTCGTTGAACGATCTGACTCATTTGCAAGGAGACTGAATGTCTGCCGCTGAGACCCTTGACCGAATTGCCCGTGAAGTATCTGTTTGTACGAAGTGTGCCTTGCACGAGTCGCGTAAGAAGGCGGTCACGGGTGAAGGTCCGGCAGATGCGGAGATCATGTTCATTGGGGAAGGACCCGGGTTCCATGAGAACGAGCAGGGACGTCCGTTCGTGGGGGCATCTGGAAAGTTTTTGGATCAATTATTGGAACAGGCGGGTTTGACAAGGTCGGATGTGTTCATTGCCAATGTGGTCAAATGCCGACCGCCATCCAACCGTGACCCCCAGCCTGAAGAACTTTTGGCATGCAGCGAGTATCTGGAGGGGCAGATCGAAGCGATAAATCCGAGTATCATTGTTACGCTGGGGCGCATTTCAATGGGCAAATATGTTCCCGGTGCGAAGATCACTTCCATTCATGGGCAGATGCAAAAAATCGATGGAAGGTTTATCATTCCCATGTATCATCCTGCAGCGGCGTTGCATCAACCTGCATTGCGTCCATCTATTCTGGCAGATTTTGCGAAGTTGCCAGAACAATTGCACGAGGCTCGTACGGCATTGGGCAGGCCGATGGTTGAAAAGAAAAAAAGTACGGCTCCCCAGAAACCTGAGAAGCCGCAGCAGTTAAGT
>JBEBCV010000342.1:0-2798 GCA_041157505.1 Chloroflexota bacterium
CATCTCGTAAAAGTGGAAGTGTCCTTGTCACTCGTCGATTTTCGGGGAAATCTAAAGCAAATTCTTCTGGCGATGTATCGAACACCATCTGACGGTTTTTGGAAAACAAAATCACGCGGACGTTAAAAGTCCGCGCGCTGCGTTCTGCAAGGGTGGTGATCGGCGGGGATTCGCTTTCCTTTGACCTCTCGACCATCACTGCCTTTACCGCATTTAGCCGTTCGGTTGTTTGTCGATATAAAAATGGATTACGAAAGAGCGAGATAAATAGAACGATCGTCACAACACTCAAGGCTGTGACGATGAGAAAAGCATAACTTAACCAAAGGCGGGAACGGAGGGAGGATAGCATGAAGACGGTTATCAGTTTCCAGTGACCAGTTTGTACCCCACCCCTGTCACCGTTTCGATCTTGACACTGCCGCCATCAAGTTTCTTGCGAAGATGCGCAATGTGTACGTCCACGGTGCGGGTCTGACCGTAATAGTCAAAGCCCCAGGCGAGTTGCAGTAATTGTTCACGTGAGAAGACGCGACCCGGCGACTCTGCCAGAGTGAGTAAAAGGTCAAATTCCTGGGCACGCAGGTCCAATGTCCGAGAAGAGAGGCGGGCTTCTCGAGTTGCAGGATCAATCGTCAAGTCACCGCGATGGATCGGTTTGTCATCCGAATCCTTCTTTGATTCACTGCGCCGCAAAATGGCTTTGACACGTGCTACCAACTCTCGTGGATTGAACGGTTTGGTAAGGTAATCATCTGCACCAAGTTCGAGACCGAGAATTTTGTCGATGTCTTCATCACGAGCCGTGAGCATGATGATGGGAACGTCATTGCCAGCCGAGCGCAACCTGCGGCAGACATCGAAGCCATCCACCTTTGGGAGCATCACATCCAGCACAATGAGGGCAGGCTTATGCTTCACCACCGCCTCCAACGCGGATTCGCCATCGGCGGCTTCTTGAATGCGAAATCCATCGCGTTCAAGATACATGCGCGCAAGTTCGGTAATGGATGGCTCGTCATCTACGAGAAGGATCAATTCAGCAGACATTTATGCCAGGGCAACACACTCGATCTCAACCAACGCGTTCTTCGGCAAACCAGAAACAGCCACTGTAGTGCGAGCAGGCGGATTTTCGTTAAAGACTTCGGCATAAATGGCGTTCATCTTTGCGAAATCATCCATGGTTTTGAGAAAGACCGTGGTCTTAACCACTTTGCTCATATTGGTGCCTGCTGCTTCCAACACATTGGTTAGGTTGGCAAGCACCTGGCGGGTCTGTTCTTCCACACCACCAGAGACAAGTTCCATCGTGGCGGGGTCAAGCGCGACCTGACCGGCAGTGTAGACCAGGTTTCCAATGTGAATGGCTTGCGAATAAGGTCCGATCGCTTTAGGGGCTTTTTCGGTATGAATAACGCGTTTGCTCATGATTTCCTCTTTTTATTTGGAGTGGATATTCCTTTTATTTTAATCGAGGAAACCGCAACCATTGAGAACACAGTTGGATCGAGTTTTTTGTCTCAATGCCTTCTGTATTCTCAATGACAAAATGATAAATTACGAATCTCGTTCTTTTGTTCCTTCAGCAGGCCTGTTTGCCTCTCGGAAAGCTTTAACAGCTTCACGCAGAGCCTTGAACGAACCACCCATCGATTCTTTGATGGCTTTCATCTGTTCGCGGGCTTCTTTGATGGTGGCTTGTGCCTTTTCTGAGTCGGTCACATTGCCATTGGCATCAAAACCAGAATAGGTTCTGAAAGTTTGACCCAATTCGTCATAGGCAGGTTTGGAAGCAAGCAATGCCGCCTCGTATGCATCAAACGCAGATTGTACGCTGGATACATCCTTGCCATTTGCAACAGCTTTATCGATCATGGACTGGAACTTGGCAATGTGAGCATCGGTATCTTCAAATGCTTTGCCCATTCGTTCATACGCCTGTTGTTGACGCGCCCAAATCTCTTCGATCTTCTCATCGGTCAACTCACCCTTTGCAGGTGGAGTTTCGTCCGCAGCATAGGCACTCGTAACAGGAATTGCTGCAAATGCCAAAGAGGCAACGAGAACCGCTAATACAACTCTTGAAACTATATTTTTCATCAGGAACCTCCTTCAGGTTACGATGAAATTCTAGTGGTGGGCAGTTAGAAGAGTATGGCGGGGATGTAAAAAGGTTGTAAAAAATGGACCACAGACGATGGACGATTGACCATGGTCCATCGTCTGTGTCCTATTGCCAAAGTTTATGGCGTTGGCAATACAATCGGCGTCAACGTCACTGTCGCTTGCGGGATGGGCGTTGGGAGCAATTCCGTCCAGCCGCTGTAGGCGAAGTATTCCGATAAAAATTGTGCGCGCTCGCGCTCATTCATCGGGCGCGGACGGGAGAAATCTTCGAGCATGGCGGTCAGCAATTCTGTGCCAATGTATTTGCCATCGTAAAACACATGGCGGTCAATGAACTCACGGCGGGTTTCGTCAATGATGGAGCCGTCATATAACTCATACGTCATTTGGTCGAAGAATAGATTTCCCAAGCCAAAATGAATAAAGGTATCTCCACGGAACTCCATCAAATGCGGGTAATGCGCCTGGCTTCCGCTCACAATGGTCGAACCAGCATCTGCTACCGCATGAAAACCATCTTCATGTTTGTAACATGGACCCTGGTGGTAACACTCTTCATGCTGAAACGTGAAGATGACCATATACCCTTGCGCAGCCACATCTTGGATCTGTTTGGCAAAGAAATCATAGTCACAATCTGCGGCACCGGGTTGAGTGTCTGTAGCTTT
>JBEBCV010000343.1:0-6035 GCA_041157505.1 Chloroflexota bacterium
TAGGAAAGGTCGCCGCCGCTGATGCGGGCGATGTGTCCAGTCATCGTTTCAGCGGCATCCAGCGGATTAAAGGAGAAGTTAGGTCCTGCGCCAGCCGCGACAGCCACGATCATTGTCTCGCCGACGGCGCGGGAGATTCCGAGGATCAGTGCTGCGCCAATGCCGGAGAGGGCGGCAGGTAATACGACTTGCAAACTGCTTTCGAGTTTGGTGGCGCCCATGGCATAAGCGGCTTCCCGCAGAGAACGTGGCACAGCGCTGAGCGCATCTTCACTCATGGAAGAGATGAGCGGAAGGATCATGATGCCCATCACCAAGCCTGCCGAAAGCATGTTATAGACTTGAATATTGTTGCCAAAGATGTTTTGCAAAATGGGGGTGACAAATAACAAAGCGAAGTAACCATACACGACGGTCGGGATGCCTGCCAGAATTTCCAAAACAGGCTTGAGAATGCCGCGCGCTTTTGGGGAGGCATATTCGCTCAAATAGATGGCGGCTGCCAGCCCGAGCGGAAGTGAGATCAAGATGGCGATGGCACTGGTGGTCAGTGTGGAAGAGACAAGCGCCCAAATGCCGTATTGACCGATGCCCGGCTGCCATCTTGTTGTTGTGAGGAATTTGACCAGGGTTACATCGGGATTGCCGAAGAACAACATGGCTTCCTTGCCCAATTCGTATACGATGATGACGGTGACAAAAATGGACAAAATTCCCGCGAAGAACAACAGTCCTTGAATGAGGTTCTCACCAATTCGGATCTTCTTCTTGAGTTCAAATTGCCGAAAACTCTGGTTTTCTACAGCTTTTATGTTTAGTGTTTCTTCTTTCATAAAGGCTCTCTTTACTTACAGCAGAAATGGGCTGGTCCCATTTTCAGAGACCAGCCCGCTTTTATTTGATTCAATTACTTGGTTGTTGCGGCTACCCAGGCAGCCATCGCAGCTTCAGAGTCAGCGTCGGGGGCGGGGAAGTAACCAATGTCGATGATGTTGTCTTCGAGGTTGCTCAGGTAGAAGTAGATGAAGGCGGCTACCTGGGGTTTCTCTTGAATGATCTCAGCAGTGGAGTAGATGAAGAGCGGGCGGGCGAGGGGATATTCACCAGCATCCACAGCTTCTTCAGAGGGCTCCACACCTTCGATCGAGAGAGCCTTAAGGCGGTCAGCTTCTTCGATATAGTAGGCGTACCCGAAGTAACCGATGGCGTAAGGGCTGCCTTCTACACCCTGAACGAGGACGTTGTCATCTTCAGAGTACTGGGCGCCTTCGCGGGCGAGCAGGGCTTCTTCACCTTTGGCGTTATCAGCCTTGCCTTCAGCATTGGGGAAGTACGGTCCCATCACAGCTTCGACGAAGTAATCGAAGGTGCCAGAGTCAGAGCCGGGGGAGTAGACCTGAATGGTCTCGGCGGGGAAGGAAGCGTCAACCTGATCCCATGTGGTGATGTCGCCAGCGTAGATAGCGGCAAGTTGTTCCTTGGTAAGACCAGTGACGAAGTCATTCTCAGCACTCACAACCACAGCGAGGGCATCGGTGCCCACACGGAATTCGAGTGGCTCACGACCGATTGCCTGGCATTGTTCCACTTCGCTATCCTTGATGGCACGGGAAGCGTTGGAGATATCAGACTCACCAGCAACGCAGAAGCGTTCGAAACCAGCACCGGTACCGATTGAGTCAACAGTGATGTTGCCGGTGTAGCCTTCCTGTTGGAAGAGCTCAGCCATGCGTTCGGTGACGGGGAAGACGGTGGAGGAACCAGCAGTGATTACATCGCCGGTTACTGCATCAGGGGCATAAGCAGCCATCGGGTCTTCCGTTGCGGTGGGAGTGGGTTCTTCGGTAGGAGGCGCTTCGGTCGCAGCTTCAATAGCGGGTGCTTCTGTTGCAGGCGTACCACAAGCAGCAAGCACGAGGCTCAAAACCACCATGAGGAAAAGGGACGTACGAAAGATTTTGGACATTTCTCTAAATTCTCCTTTTGATTAGTTACGATCCGAATGGTATCAACCGCCTCTTAAGGTCAATGGAAGGATGGGTTAACGTCTTGTTAATAACGACGATAGACCACAGACGATGGACGATGGAAGATCATCAATGGTCTATGGTCAATCGTCCATCGTCAAAGTCCGTTACAATTACCCCATGAACAAATCACCCTTCTCTCTAGCTCCTGAATATCGCGACTATGTGTGGGGTGGATCGCGACTCCGCCCTGATATTGTGCCGACCGCCGAGGCGTGGATCATCTTCGCAGGCAATCGCATCACATCTGGACCTTATGCCGGGCGTGCCCTCTCAGACCTTGCCTCTGAATTTGGCGTTGACCTGCTCGGCTCAAAAGCCGTCGCACAGACGGGTACACGCTTCCCCGTGTTGGTGAAGATTTTGGATTGTGCTCAGTGGCTGTCATTGCAGGTTCACCCAAATGATGAGCAAGCCCAGCGGCTCGAAGGCGATGGACTCTTCGGCAAGACCGAAGCCTGGCATGTGCTTGAAGCCGAGCAGAATGCAGAACTTGTAGCAGGCATCAAGCCGGGCGTTTCAGCCGAGGCGTTGACATCTGCCATTCAAAGCAAAAGCGAAGCGATTTTGGATTTGGTCGAAAAGGTGGAAGTGAAAGCAGGCGATACGCTGTTCATGAATCCCGGCACCATCCACGCGCTTGGACCGGGCATGCTCATCTATGAGATCCAGCAGACTTCAGACATCACCTATCGTGTTTACGATTGGGGACGCCCTGAAACCGAAACGCGTAAACTGCACATTGATAAAGCCATCGCTGTTTCAAACCCCAATGCTGCGTCGTTGCCGGTCAATCCGCCGCAGATGGAAGATGGCGAGGTGACGACACTGACTCAATGCCAGTATTTTCAATTGGATGAAATTCGAGTGGATAAGAAAACCGTCAGCCTGGAGACGAAAGGCGAATCTTTTCACGGGTTGACCGTGATCGAGGGGCAGGTTCAGGTAACGGCGGAGGGGGAGGCGTTCATCCTCAATAAATTTGAAACGCTTTTGATCCCCGCATGTTGTGGTGCGTATCAAGTCCAGCCGCTGCAAAAGAGTCGAGTTCTAAAAGCCAGCGTATAAGAATAAAAAACACACGGTATAAAAAGTGTCACAAAGGCAATTCTTCATATGCCTTTGTGACACTTTTGTGGTTTAAGGTCCTATTTCCATTCCCACGTGCTGACATCTGACAGCGCACGATACGCCGTGAGATCAAGCTGCAACGGCGAGACGGAGATGAACCCTTCTGCCAATGCACCGACATCTGTGCCGGATTCGGGAACGCCTGTGGGAGCGTCGCCGCCGATCCAATAGTAGGGACGGTTGCGCGGGTCAAGGCGCTCATCGAGGCGGCTGTGATAGACGCGCAATCCCTGACGGGTGACGCGGAAGCCTTTGACCTCATCCTTTTTCAAGAACGGAATATTCACGTTGAGCAGCGTATCTTCGGGCAGCCCATGTGAGAGGACGTTTTCGACTGCAATGCGGGCGGCATAGGTGGAAGCCGTGTAATCAACAGGTTGGATCGTGCCTTCTGGAATTTCAAGGGAAACGGCAACACCGGGAACTCCGGCAATGACCGCTTCCATGGCAGCGGTGACCGTACCGGAGTAGGTCACATCATGCCCAAGATTCGCACCGGCATTTATGCCCGAAACAACGAGATCGAATTTCTCTTTAAAGTAACCGAGCAGAGCAAGCGACACGCAATCACTGGGGGCACCATCACTGGCAAAGGCTTGTGAGCCGTCTTCAAGACGGAATTCACGCACACGCAAGGCGCGGTCCAAAGTTTTGACATGACCTCCGCCCGACCAATTTCGGTCTGGCGCAAGGATGGTTACATCGCCGAGTTTACGCATTTCCTGTGCAAGAGCGAGCAAGCCAGGGGCAAGCACGCCATCGTCATTGGTGACTAGGATTCGTTTGGTCATTGTTGTTGTCTCTTTTATATGATTTCCCCTATGGTAATTAGGAATGATGAAAGAAATATGAAAGAAGAAGGATTGGACTATGCGCGTGCCAATTTCAAGCGGACAAAGGCGCTTTCGATATAGCGCAGACCCCAACTGCTCATCACGCGCAGGGCGCTCCACTCGTTCATCTTTTTCACACGGGTCGTGCGTTCGTGAAGGGCTTTGAGCAAGTCCGCGGTGGTGGTGCCAGGAAATTCTGTCGCGCCGAAGCCGATGGTGTCAATGATGTGGGAGTCGCTGTTGCCGGTTTGCGCGATCTTCAATCCCTTGGAGAAGATGCGCGTGTAATGATTACTGACCCGGTCGATTGCGGTGCCGTTGTAGGTTTCGATACCGATCAATACCTTCCCTGCGATCGGATGTTTCAAAGCTTTCAAAATGGAAGCAGGTTTTAAGCTCTTCATGCCCATTCCACCAGCCATGGGGTGAGCAGCAATCGCCACCCCGCCTTGATCTTTTACGCGCAGCAAAGTTTCGATCAGTGAAAGCCCCGGCTGTATCTTTTCATGAATGAAGAGCGCCAGCAAGTCGCCTTCAGCGGTGGTGATCTCACTTCCGGGGATCACTTCCACGCCGTAGTGTGAGGCGAGTTTGACAGCTTCCAGTGCGCCTGCAATCTCATCGTGGTCGGTGATGGCAATCACGTTTAACCCGATCTCTCGTGCGCGGCGCAAAACAGCAGGGACGGTGGCGGTGCCATCGTAGCTGTAAATTGTGTGTAAGTGTAAGTCTGCAAGTCCCATAAATGTCTCCGTTCTTTTTCTACTTAGACCGAATTAGGTTCGGAAAGTTTCAAGATGATGTTTTCAGTGTAGCAAGAGACTATGAATGGGATTTGAACGATTTATGTGGGTTTCGTTAACGATTCCACCCGCCTGTCGCTGTCAGGCGGGTGGATGATCAAGGAGGAGAAGGCTGAAAAAAAACTACGCGCGGTTTTGGCTTTGCAAGAACTCGCGGCGCTTGCGAGAGGCGTCTATGTGAAAGACGGTCAGCAAAGAAATGAATAAGAACAGAGCGAAGTACGATTCCATATCTTGATGATACATCCAACTTTTTGTGGTTGACTTAAGAACCAGTTAACAACCGGTAAACGATTATGCAAAGTAAAAAATATGTGGTCTTGAGCGGGCATTCTAAAAAATTGGGCTCTGTGGTGAAAGCTTAATCGTCACACTCGTTTACCTGCTGTTAATATGGGTTAGACGCAACACACCTTATAATCAACCCACAGACCGATGCAAGCCAAAACCGTTTTGCTCGATTCGCTCGACACACGCTGGAAGAAATTCCGCTCAGAGCTGAAAACCTGCCGCAAGGAATTTTCAGAAGAAGCGGTGCACGACCTGCGCGTATCTACCCGCCGCTTGCTGGCAACCTGTGACCTGCTTCGCTCCATCACCCCCCACAAACGCATTCAAAAAATTCGGCGTGCACTCAAAGACCAACTCGACGACCTTGATGATCTGCGCGACGTACAAGTTCTACTGACAGATGCGTCTGAGTTCCTGAGCGAGATTCCTGAATTGAAAGCCCTTCAAGTGCACTGGCTTCAGGAGGAAAAAAGCCTCATGAAGCACACCCGCAAACTGGTGAAGGAACGCGATACAAAAAGCCTGTCGAAGCGTATCGAAAAGACCCGCGAGATGCTTTCAGACCTGCCAGAGGAAAACCTAGCCGAGCAGATCCTCGCGGCAGTGGATGAAGCCTACGCCCATGTCCTTCAAACCTATGCGGCGCTGGATGCAGAAAATATTCCCAGCATTCACAAATTGCGCATCGCCTTCAAACGGTTCCGCTACTCGGTGGAGATCGTCCACCCGCTGCTTGCAGATTTCCCATCCGCCAACTTCGAACGGATGCATGGCTATCAGTCCCGCATGGGCGATATTCAGGATATGGAAGTCGCCCGCCAAAAATTGACCGAAGTGAACCCCGCTTCGAATCTTAATCTCGAAACTGTTTCCAACCATTATGCCCTTCGCTTGCAGACCGCGGTTCGCACGTTCCTTGAAGATAAAGGTGAAGCGCTGGTCTTCTGGCG
>JBEBCV010000344.1:0-29425 GCA_041157505.1 Chloroflexota bacterium
AAACCGCCCGGTAGGGCGATGAACCCGTCTGAAAGCTCATGCATGCGTTCCTTACGCGGACGCATCCCTGGGCGGACTTCCAAGCGGGTGAGCCCGGTATGTGCCAGCGCGGGCGTATTCATGGATGGAATGATGACCCCGATCACAGCCCCGCCCACAGATAAGGCTCCATTTGCCACTTCACCCATCAGACCTGTTTTCCCGCCACCATAGACAACCTGAATACCGTTTTGAGCGAGGGTCACGCCCATTTGGAATGCTGCTTTTTTATAATCTTCGTGAACGGCGTCTGAAGACCCACAAAATACACAAATTGATTTCATCATGCCCTCATTTTTTCTTCTTAGAATGATTTTCGAATACTGTACCACAATCCCAACAGGTTAGAGTTATGTAAGTGCAAGCTTTTGGTGCTTGACCCTACCCACTGTCGGGATGAAAATAGCGCCATGGACTATAAAGATTACTACAAGACCCTTGGCGTGGACCGTAAAGCCAGTACGGACGAGATCCGCACGGCATACCGTAAACTCGCCATGAAATACCATCCCGATAAGAACCCTGGCGATAAAAAAGCTGAAGATAAGTTCAAGGAGATCAACGAAGCCTATCAGGTCTTGAGCGATGAACAGAAGCGCGCTCATTACGACCGGTTGGGCAGCGCCTATTCCAATTATCGTTCCACGGGTGGGCGACCGGGTGATTTTCGCTGGGATGACTGGTATCAACAGCAGGCGGCAGGTCAGCGCGGCAATGTCAACATGGATGACCTGTTTGGCAATTCAGGCGGGGCGGGTGGATTCTCTGATTTCTTCCGCTCCATATTCGGCGAAGCCATGCGCGGACAGGGGAGGGGAAACCCGTTCGTGCAAGATTCGCCGGGGTATGAGCAGGAATTGAGCATCAGTTTTCAAGAGGCGTATGACGGCACTTCCCGTCAGCTTCAGAAACCAGATGGCAAGAAGTTGACCGTCCGCATTCCGGCTGGAGTGAAGACAGGCTCAAAGGTCCGCGTAGCAGGTGCGGGTCCAGATGGAAGCGATCTTTATCTGCTGATCCAGGTTGAAGAGGATGGTCGTTTCGAGCGTGATGGAAGCAATTTGACCACGATATCCACCATTGATGTTTTTACATTGATCCTCGGTGGTGATGCGGATGTGGAAACGCCTGCAGGCAAGGTCAAGTTGAGCATTCCGGCAGGGACGCAGCCTGAGCAAATTTTCAGGTTGGCTGGGCGCGGCATGCCGAATGTGAAGGAGCCGCAGTCCAAAGGCGATCTGTATGTGAAACTCAAGGTACAAATCCCGAAATACCTGTCGTCGAAGCAACGGGAATTGATCGAAGAAGCGTCCCGCATCAAGTTTTAGAGGAGCACTAAGAAATGAAAAAAACCTTAGTATTATTTTTATCTTTGGCGTTTGCTGCATTGGCTTGCCAAGCCCCTTCGTTCACTGCAACGGAGATCGCTCAGCCCAGTGATGGCAACGCTACAGTGGAAACGATCCCTACTGTGGTGCCGCCTGCAAATATAGATACTGCCAACCCGGCTGCGGCGCAGGATGTGCTGGTATCGTTGTTCGAGAATGTCAGCCCGGGGACGGTGGCGATCTTTACGGAAACAGGACAGGGTTCTGGTTTCGTGTATGACAGCCAGGGACACGTGGTGACTAACCTTCATGTTGTGGCAGCCAGCAGTGATAATACAACCGCGGTTGATATTGTTGAGGTGCGTTTCCCGTCTGGGTATATGGCTTATGGAACGGTAGTAGGTATTGACCCGGATTCTGATATTGCTGTGATCAAAGTGGATGGTGTCCCTGCGGAGGAACTCAAGCCATTGCCGCTCGGCGATTCTTCCCTGCTCAAAGTGGGTCAGACCGTTGTTGCCATTGGCAACCCCTTTGGCTTGGAAAGCACCATGACCGTTGGCATCATCTCTGCACTCGGGCGCACACTCGATTCAGAACGCGCCAGCCCCGATGGCAATTTCTTCAGCGCGGGTGACATCATTCAAACTGACGCCGCGATCAACCCCGGCAATTCGGGTGGTCCGCTTTTCAATCTCAATGGTGAAGTGATCGGTATCAATCGCGCCATCCGTACCTTCAGCCAGAACGATGCCGGTGAACCGGTCAACTCTGGTATCGGGTTTGCGATCTCCATTAACATCGTCAAGCGTGTGGTACCAGTATTGATCGAAACCGGAACATATGACTATCCATATCTCGGAGTTTCCTCGAGCAGTGGATTAAGCCTGGATGCGGTCAAGGCGCTGGGGCTCCCACAATTCACCGGTGCGTATGTGACCTCTGTGGTACCAGGTGGACCTGCCGATAAGGCTGGTCTCAAAGCTGGAACAGAGCCGACTAACTTTCCAACCTTGTTGGCAGGCGGCGACTTGATCATCGCGATTGACAGCAGGGAAGTGCGCACCTTCGATGACCTACTGGCCTATCTCATCACGAATAAAGGACCCGGCGATACGGTCGTGCTGCGTGTCTTGCGTGGTACCGAGCAAGTGGATATCCCGGTCGTGTTAGCTGCACGTCCGTAACTTGAAACAAAAACTCCGAGGTTCAAAACCTCGGAGTTTTTTGATCCTAGCCAAATCGTTCTTCGCGCCAAACGTCTGCGCGGTTGTGATACCCGGCTTGTTCCCAAAATCCGCGTTTATCGCGCGGCATGAACTCCAACGAACGCAACCATTTTGCACCTTTCCAGAAATAAGGTGTTTCCATGTCTTCGCGTCCGGGAATATAGCCCACTATGCCTCTTAACGGATAGCCATGGTCGGGTGTGATCGGTTCACCTTGAAAATGGGTGGCAAGCAAAAAGTTATCCTGCAGCACCACTTCCAATGGCAGGTTGACCGTAAAACCATACTCAGCATGTTGCATGACGTGAGAAGCAGTTGGCTTGATCTTGAAGAAGCCCTGCTCGATCAAGGTTTTTACCGAAACGCCTTCCCAGTCGGTATCGAACTTGCTCCAACGGGTCACACAGTGAATGTCCATGTGCAGTTTGGTGCGTGGCAGTTGATTGAATTCATCCCAACTCCAGCGTTTTTCTTCCTCCACCTCGCCCCACACGCGGAAGTCCCACGCGGCAGGGTTGAACGTTGGCACAGGTCCATAATGTAAAACGGGGAATTTTTGGGTCAACGCCTGACCGGGAGGAAGCCTTCCTTCTTCACGGACCTTGTCTTCCTGCTTGCGGCGGTCAAAACCTTCGAACTGGAACATGGTACACCTCACTTAAATAAAATCTGCCTCATGCGGCATGGAATAGATAGGAGAACAGCGTCAGATGTTACCCGGAGAAACTAATAACTTCCTAAGAAGAACACCATGGAGGGAGGGCTCTGATTGTCTATGACATTTGTTTCGTCCCTGCACAAAGCCATTGTCGGAACATGTAAATCAAATGTAATGGAAAAAACCTTTGGTCATGGGAACGATTGCTCTTATAATAAGCCAAATTTTCAAAGGCGCAAGGAGAGAGTTTCATGAAGAAACCCACATTTAAGCAGAGATTTCAATATTGGTTCGATAACTACATGTCCCGCGGTACCATCGCGCTCATCGGTGGTTTGGCTGTTCTGTCATTAGTCATTATTTTTATTGCTGCCGGAATCATTCGCATTGGGTCGATCGCCATGGATGGCGAATCCGCTCCTACTTTTGGTGAAGCCGCATGGATGAGCCTGATGCGCACCCTCGATGCCGGCACAATGGGTGGCGATACGGGTCCTGGTTTCAGGATTGTGATGTTACTCGTTACCATTGGCGGTATCTTCATCGTTTCAACCCTCATTGGTATTTTGAGCAACGGACTTGAAGAACGAATTGAAAACCTTCGTAAAGGTCGTTCGCTCGTTCTCGAAAATGACCATACCCTCATCCTCGGGTTCACCCCGCAGATCTTCACCATTATCTCCGAACTGGTTGCCGCGAACGAGAGCCGCAAAAGCGGCGCAGTCATCGTTGTGCTGGCAGACCAGGACAAGGTCGAGATGGAAGATGCGATCAAGGAACGCATTTCCGAAACCAAGAATACCCGCATCATCTGCCGTTCTGGCAGCCCCATGGACATGAACGATCTTGAGATCGTCAGCCCGCATACGGCTCGTTCCATCATCATCCTCTCCGAAGGTGATGACCCCGATACACATGTCATCAAATCTGTATTGGCGATCACCAATAATCCCAATCGCCGCAGTGAGCCGTATCACATCGTCACCCAGATCCGCGATCAGCAGAACATGGACGTGATTCGCCTACTCTCTGAAAAAGATACCGTCCAACCTATTCTCACAACCGACCTTATCGCCCGTGTTGTTGCGCAAACCTCGCGCCAAAGCGGCTTGTCTGTCGTATACACTGAGCTGATGAACTTCGGCGGCGATGAGATCTACTTCAAACAGGAACCGGGTCTTTCCGGCAAGACCTACGGCGATGCCCTTCTTTCATATGACTCCTCGACCGTTATGGGTATTCGTCGTGCTGATGGTTCGATCTTGATGAACCCTGCCATGGACACACGCCTCGAAGCGGGCGACTCCATCTTTGCTATCGCCGAAGATGATGACAAGATCCAACTCTCATCGTTCCGCCTCTCTCTTGAAGAGAACCTGATCCAGCGTTCTGGAAGCCGCTCCAAGCCCAAGCCTGAGCGTGGACTCATTCTTGGTTGGAATCGCTCTGGCTCCATCATCGTCCGCGAGTTGGATAACTATGTCGCAAAAGGCTCCGAGCTGCTCATCGTCTCAGATGTGGATGGACTTGAAAGCCAGATCCAACGCGAAGTGGGCAAGCTCAAGAACCAGAAGCTCAAGGTTATGGAAGGTGATATCCGCGACCGCGCTTTGCTCGATGAACTTGGCGTGACCGAATACGATCACGTCATCGTTTTGGCGTATAGCCATCTCGGCGTTCAGGAAGCCGATGCGATCACCCTCGTCACTCTCCTACACCTGCGTGATATTGCTGAGAAAGATGACACACCCTTCTCCATCATCAGCGAAATGCTCGACCTGCGCAACCGTGAACTTGCCGAAGCCGCCAAGGTGGATGACTTCATTGTCAGCGAACACCTCATCAGCTTGATGCTCGCCCAGCTTTCAGAAAATGCTGAGTTGAAAGATGTCTTCACTGACCTCTTTGACCCTGAAGGTTCGGAAGTCTACCTTAAGCCGATCGGTGACTATGTGAAAACAGGCGAACCGATCACATACTACACAGTGGTGGAAGCTGCAAAACGCCGCGGTGAAACCGCCATTGGATACCGCATCATGGGCGAAAGCCACGACGCTGACAAAGCCTATGGGGTTCGAACCAATCCGAAGAAAACTGAAAAAGTGACTTTCAAACCCGAAGATAAATTGATCGTCATCTCAGAAGGGTAGATCGCCAAAAAAAATCCCCCAAACTCAATGTTTGGGGGATTTTTGATTCCCTAAATTTATCCACCTGGAGCAGGGACAAACGCTTCAACCCTTGCCCACAGTTCACGGATGTTGATGGGTTTCGACATGTACACATCGCAACCGGCAGAAAGCGCTTTTTCAGCATCGCCTTTCAAAGCATTCGCGGTCACAGCAATGATCGGTACATATGCAAGATTGTACTTTTTACTGGAACGCAGCCGCCGCGCAACTTCGTACCCATCAATATCGGGCAGGTTAATATCCAGCAGGATCAGGTCAATGTCATTTCCTTCAGCATAATCAACGCCTGCAACACCGGTAAATGCCTCTAACAATCTATAGCCGCGCGATTCCAAAGCACGTTTGACGAGCATCATATTATCCGGATTGTCTTCGATGTACAGGATGTTCTTTCCCATAGGTTTTCTCCTTATTCCTTGCTCTTCTCTTCCATTTTATCCTCGATAACACCAATAACCTTATCGACAAATTTCCGAGTTGGCAGTGATCCTTTTTGATATAGTGCTTCAATGTGGCCGTTGAGACGGCTTCGTTCTTCTTCTGTAATGTCTTTTGCACTGACGACCACCACTGGGATATGTCTTGTGCGCGGGTCAAGCTTTAATTCTTCCACCAGACCAAAGCCGTCGATACCGGGCATGGTCAGGTCGCTGACGATGAGATCGGGCAGTTTCTGACGCGCTACCGAAAGACCTTCCCAGCCGTCATTGGCGTGATACATGCGGTAGTTCTTTCTGCCTTCCAACAAGCGGCGAATGAGGAGCGCATCGTCTGAGTTGTCGTCGATCAATAACACAGTGGTCGTCTTTTCGTCTAAATTCTCAAGCGCGGCTTGCAGACCTTCACGTGGAGCAGGGGACTGGTCCTTGCTGAGGTGAACATCTACTGCCCATTGATCGCCAAGCACATGCTTTTCAACCGGGAAGGTATGCCCTGTACAGTTGATCGCCACCAGTTCATCTTTGCCAATCACACCCTGCTTCGATAACTTTTGGAAGCCGGCGAATGCCACCGAGGTTGCGGGTTCCACCGCCATGCCCTCGCTCTTGGCAAGCGCTTTCATGGCTTCATACGCTTCAAGGTCGGTGACAGATTCCATCACGCCACCGTATTGCTGGGTGAGATTCCATAGGTAGGTGTATGCCTTGCCGGGGTCGCCCGTGGAGAGGATGATGATACGCGTATCTGGGACAATGGGAGTGGCAACATCCTTGCCAGCTTTGAAGGCATGTACCATGGGTGCGCAGCCTTCTGCTTGAATAATGGCAAGTTTGGGGACTTTATTGATAAGTCCCATGTTGTACATCTCTTTAAATCCCTGATACACCCCCAACGGACCCAACCCGCCACTCACAGCTTGAATGTACCAGTCAGGCGCACGCCAACCCAATTGCTCTACGATTTCATACGCAATGGTCTTCATCGATTCGCGGGCAGGCACAGAACTTGCTCCGCGGTCGAGCAGCAGATTTTTGCGTTGTGCGAACTGACTTGCGATCTGTTTGGTCTGGTCGTAGTTGCCGCTAACACGGATCACTTCTGCGCCGAAGAGGGCGGCTTCACGTAATTTTTCCTGCGGCACAAGGCTGGTCATGAAGACCCATAGTTTGATGCCTGCACGGGCACAAGCCGCCGCATACGCAACCGCCGCATTTCCTGTGGAGGCGATCACTGCTTCGCGGATCCCATTCTCGTTCATGGCTGCCACTGCAACTGCAGCCTGGCGGTCTTTGAAAGAAGAGGTCGGGCCGTAGCGTTCATCTTTGATGTAAACAGAATCATGCCCAAGGTCCGGGGCGAAGCGATGGGAGAGCCAAAGAGGAGTTCCACCTGCAGGATAAAGGTCCAGTGCAGAGGGATTACTCAATGGCAAGACATCCTGAAATCGCCAAAGATTTGAAGGACGATTGGGAATGCCGCGTAAGACTTCGCGTTTGAAGGCTTCGTAATTGTAATGGGCTTCGACCCACTGCGATTCACACTTTGGGCAGATCGCAGGCACGAATGGCACATAGGCTTGTTGATGTCCGCAAATATTGCATTCGAGATAGATCGGCGTTGCCATTTATTTATTTTTCCTTTTTCTCAATAACTTCGGTGATGCGAGCTTCAAGGGGCAATTCTACATGGAATGTGGAGCCTTCGCCGTCGATGCCAGTGCTTTCAGCCCAGAGACGACCGCCATGCATTTCCACAAGGCGGCGGCTGATTGGCAGACCCAAACCGGTGCCGCCAACTTTGCGTGTGGTGGACGTATCGACCTGTGTAAACTCCTGGAAGATGGCTTCGAGTTTATCGGGTGGAATTCCAAGACCAGTGTCTTGAACAGTGATATGAACACGAGCGCCATCCAAGGGCATGACCTTGAGTGCGATCTTACCTTGCTCTGTGAACTTGATGGAGTTGTTCACGAGGTTGATCATCACCTGGCGAATGCGGGTGTTATCAGCATAGATTTCGATCTCAGAGTCTGATGCAGGATCGATGAAGAGGGAAACGTTCTTTTCACTCGCCATCGTGGATGTGATGCTGGTGACTTCTTCGAGAAGCCCTTGAACTCTGAACTTTTCTGGATGCAGGTTCATGCGACCCGATTCGATCTTTGCCATATCGAGCACGTCGTTGATGAGGTGCAGCAGGTGTTGTCCGTTCTTTTGAATGAGGCGCAGGTCGTTATCCATGTAATCGGTGAGTGGACCATCGAGCCCTTCAAGCATCACATCGGTAAAACCGAGAATGGAGTTCAACGGGGTGCGCAACTCATGCGACATGTTCGCGAGGAAGGCAGATTTGAGGCGATCGAGTTCTTTCAACTCTTGTGCGCGCTTCTGAAGTTCTTCCGTCAGACGCAACGCTTCAAGATGGATACTGGTCTGTGCGGCAATGGCAGCCGCCATTTCTTTCGCTTCGGGTGGAACATTCTTCAACCCCTTAACTGCCAACTGCCCAATTTCCTGACCGCGAACGTAAAGAGGTTGTTCGATGACCACATCTGAAGAATTCACTTCTTCACTCATCGGAGAAACTTTTACAGAGTCATACACAAAACCGAGAACACCTTCATCACGTTCGGTGTAGGTTTCCCAGTTTTGTTTGGTGAGGCGGCGGGTCGCTTCTTCCGCTTCGGCGCGGGCGCGTGAAGCATCGGCAAGCAGGCGGATATTTTCCACTTGCTGACTGACCTGTTTGGCGACCGTGTTGATGAACTTCTTGTCTTCTGCTGTTAATGCACCATTGCCTTTTACAAAGAGTCTGCCGATCTGCTCATCGAGCGTTTCCATGATCTCAGCATGGTCATATTCCCTGGGCTCGGTTGCTTCGAATGGTTCCACCGCCTCCTGGTCGTAGGCATAGCCGATGCGTTCTGCGTTGTGAATGGCATCTAAAAAGTTCGACCAATTCTTGTGCGTAAATTGATGCGTGGCTTCTTCCGCTTCGGCGCGGGCGCGTTCGGCTTCAGCGAGCAAGCGTAAGTTCTCGATCTGGATCGAAGCTTGCTGTGCAATGGCATTTGCCATTTTGATATCTTCATCGGTCAGTGGTCGTTCAGAGGGCTTGGTGATCTGAACTTCACCCATGGCTTTGCCGCTGAACACCAACGGAGTTTTGATGACCTCCGCATCATTCTGGACTGGTTGCTGGGTACCACGCACCGGCAGAACTTTATCTCCCACGAAAGCGAATCCGACTTGTTCCTTTTCATAGATGATGGGGGCAGAAGCAGCCTTGGGATCTTCTTCCTGCTTTTCTTCTGCTTTCTTGGCTTCAAGGCGCGCTTCCAGTTCATAAACGCGCGTTCTTAATGTCTCCATCTCTTGAAGCAACAAGGTGGGGTCATAGATCTGGCTTCCATTTTCATGAGGGGTTCCCCCCTCCGAAATGGGATATACCGGATGGTCATGCCCATTGGAGGCTTCCGAGATAAGCTGTGTCATCCCTGTGAACAGGTCTTCCACACGCTTCTTGGATTTATCGTTGATCGACATCAGCGGTTTCTCCTACCAACAAGTTCATGTTACGACTTGGAGTCTTTCATGCTTAGTTGGGCAATGGTCATGGGCGCGCCGAGGGCATGTCCCAATTCGCGGGCTGCGATCTGGAGCACTGCTTCTACAGTAGTGGCGCTTTGGATCTTCTGGCTGATGACGTTGAGCGCGCTTTCGCGTTGAGCCTGACGCTGGGCTTGTGAATACGTTCGCGCATTTTGCAAAGCTACTGCAGTTTGGGCGGCGAGAGTGGTATTGATGTTGACATCGATCTCTGTAAAACGGTTGAATAATTCGGACTGTACATCCAACACGCCGATCACATTGCCCGCTACGATCATGGGCACAGCTTGTTCAGACTTCGTGTCTGGCAGCAATGGGTGAGGCAGGAAGTCTGGGTCGGCGGTCACATCGTTCACCACTTGTCCCTTGCCATTTCTTGCAGCGCGGGCGACCAACGATTTTTCACTGTCAAGAGGGATCTGACGTCCTTCTGACACCATTTTTCTACCTACTTCACCAGCGCCTGCTGCCAACTCGAGCGTATCACCGGCTTCATTGAGCAGATAAACATGGGCATGGTATAGATTGAAGGCAGCTTTGGTCTTGTCAACCACTTCCTGCAGCAGGAGGTCCACATCACTGATGGTGGCTGTGGCGGTACTAACGTTTGCCACCACTTCCAATTCTCGAGCCACTTTCTGTGCGATCTGATATTGTTGGATGTTCTCGAGCGAAGCAGCCACCTGTTGCGCCAGAGTGGTCTTGATGGCAATGTCTTCTTCTGTAAAGCGGTTTACATAATCAGCCTGCACGTCAAGAATACCAATGACCATATCGCCAGATTTGATCGGGATCGCCATTTCTGCCTTCGTATCTGGCAGTAATGGGTTGGGGAGGAAGTCTGGTTCCTGAGTAACATCGTTGGAGATCGCGCCCGAACCTGTTCGAGCAGCACGAGCCACCAGTGAGTGCGGATGATCGAGATCGATGGTTCGTTTTTGAGCGACCATTTTTCGACCTACCTCACCTGCGCCAGCGGCCAGTACCAGTTTAGTCTTCTCTTCATTCAAGATGTAGATATGAGCATGATACAGGTTGTAACTGGATTTGGTCATATCCACTACGGTTTGGAGCAGGTCAGCGATGTTATCGGCTTGAGACGCGTGGGTGGCGATCTCTGCCACAGCCTGTAATTCGGATGCGCGTTTGGCGATCACTTCTTCATCACGCTTACGCTGGGTGATGTCAGTACGGATCGCAAGATATCGTTCGGGTTTTCCAGAAGCGTTCAAGAGCGGCACAATGGTAGTGTCTACCCAGTAGAGTGAACCATCCTTGGCACGATTGCGAAGCTCGCCGTGGAATACATTTCCATTTGCGATGGTGACCCACAGGTTGCGGATGAACTCCTTGGAGTGATACCCTGAATTCAGGAGTCGGTGATCTTGCCCAAGCAGTTCTTCACGTGTGTATTTCGAGATCTCAACGAATTTGTCGTTGGCGTAGGTGATCTTTCCTGCCACATCGGTGATGGCAACAATGGAGTGTTGGTCGAGGGCGTATTTTTGTACGTCCAACTCACGTACAAGGGCTTCTGCCTCAAGACGTCTTTGTTCGGTTTGTTCAAGCGCTGCAGAGAGCTGCAGATCGCGGGCACGTAATTCTTCTTCCGTCAACTTTCGTTCGGTAATATTCTGGTTCGCACCATAGAAGCGGACGATCTTTCCTTGCTCATCGCGCTCCACATGCACATTTACCGAAATATAACCCACCTTACCATCCCCAAATATCACACGATGTTCAAGCGAAGCTGTATAGTAACGGTCTGTGGAGGTCAGGGCTTTTCCAATTTCACCACCCACCACTGGCGCATCTTCCGGGTGCACAAAGCGTTGGGCATATTCAGCCGACGACATGTAGTAACTGCCAACTTCTTTCACATTGGTATGGAAGACCAGATAGAAATTGTCGTTGAAGGTGAAAAGATCTTTTTCTACATCATATTCCCAGTTACCGAGGCGAGCGATCTCCAACGCTTCTGAGAGGCGTTCCTGGCTCAACTGGATTACTGCGCGGCTTTCTTCAGTCTTTTCCAACAGGCGTAAACCTTCAATATGTTTGCCGAGACGGTCAACAACTGCGTTGGCAAGGTCGAGAGTTGCCTTGTCGTCTGCATGAATGCCTTGAACGGCAAGCTGCCCGACTTGTTCTTCACCAACTTTGATGGGCAGGCTGACTGCTACATCAAGGAGATTGCTCTCAGCGCCCACCGGTTTGACTTCTTTCAAGTCGTACATGAAACCAAGTGCTTTGTCTTGCCGGGTGGACAGATAATCCTGCCAGCCTTCGCGGGTAAGGCGGCGGGCGGCTTGTTCCGCTTCCGCTCGGTATCGTTCGGCACTTTCAAGCAGACGCAGGCTTTCGATCTGCTGTGAGACCTGACGCGCCACCGCATCGATCAATTCATTGCTGCGGGTTTGAGAGGTTTGTTCTTCCAGCTCCACAATGAGGCTGCCAAGCGCTTCGCCTGTCACAGCGATGGGGGCGACAACAGCATTTTCACCGGCTGCAACGATATCTTCTCTCTCCTTCAAAGGAGACACGCGTTCATTCTCGAAGATAAAGCCTTTTTGTTCTGGTTCATTAATGCCATCCATGTATTCTTCCCAATTCCTGCGAACCAAACGGCGGGCTTGCGCTTCAACTTCTGCACGGGCTTGTTGTGTTTCAGCGAGGAAGTTCGAATTTTGAATGGCGATGGCGATCTGCCCTGCCAAGGCTTCAAAGGCAGGTAACACATCTTTGTTCAATGCATCTACGTACTTGCTTTGCATATCCAGCACACCTACGACTGTATCACCAACCATAAGCGGGACGGCCATTTCAGAGTGGGTCTCTGGCAGCAATGAATTGGGCTTGAATGTGATGCTTTTAAGAGTATCTGCGATCACCACTGAATTCTTTTCAATGGCAGCCCGTCCATTCAAAGAGTTCACATTCAGAGGAAGACGGTGATTACGCTCTAAGAGCGCTTTGCCTACCTCACCTGTACCAGCCTGAAGGATTAGGTAAGTTTGGCTTGGGTTGGTGAGATACACCTGTACATAATACAGGTCAAATTGTTTGCGGATGAGTTCTGCAGCTTCGGTCAACATAACATCGAGCGAACGCACATGTGAAACCGTACGACCAACTTCAGCTGCGAGTTCAAGGTTGCGGGTACGTTCAGCAATGCGTTGTTCCAAACTTGCGAACGTTTCACGCAACTGATTCGTCATGTTGTTGAACGCTCTTGCCAGAATACCCGTCTCATTGACGGATTGAACATCGGCGGTCGCATTCAAATTACCTTGTGTGATCGTTTCTGCCACTGTGGTGAGGTCACGGATCGGGCGAACGATCTGACCCATGAGGAACCACAAAATATACAGCGAGATGGCGACCAGGATCAAACCTAGTGCAGTTTCCTGGATCGCAAGGCTGGTTGCCTCGGCAGTGATCGCTGCAAAAGGAATGATGAGGCTGAAAGACCAGTGTGTACCTACTTCACCAATATCAACCGGAGAGAACACCCGCAGATATTGGCCATCGGGACTTAAACTTATGAAGGCTTCACCTGCCGTTATGCGTGGTTGAAGTTCAGCAAAATCGGAAAAAATTTGTTCAGCCGGTTGATTCGAAAGTTCGGGAGAATTATGAACCGCGATTAAAGTACCCGTATCCGTAAGCAGGACGGCTTCTGCCTGGTTATCGTAAAGGTTGATTTCATCCACCACGGTCTGCAAGAAGGTGATGGGTGCATCCACACCGGTAATTCCATAGAACTTGCCATCCATGATGATCGGTACGATGAAAGATGCCATCATGGTGTCTACACCAGCAACCGGGTAGATCAGAGGCGCAACAGTGTATTCCTGACGGGTTTGGCGGGGGACCAAATACCAGTCTCCGATGCCAGGCGTTTCGTATCCTGCAAGCGGTTCGACGGTTACGTTGCCATCCGGGCGTCGTACCCAGTAGGGAATAAAGCGACCGGTTTCATCATGTCCCGGTTTTCCAATGTAAATAGAGTCAAAACCATCGAATGCATCAGGCTCCCAAAGTGTATAGGTTGCAAGGAAGGTGGGATTGTCCTCCGCCACCTGCTTCAACATGGCGTTTACCTGGGTGCGCCCAAGTCTTAAGGGATTTTCCGGGTCTTTGATACCTTCAAGCGAGTCGGCGAGTGCGCGGGCTGTGACCAACGGAATATTGAGTTGATCATGAATATATTTGGCATTCGCCTCAGAGATCGCGAGCGCTTCTTTTTGTGCGGCTTCGATCGAGTTTTGACGGGTTGTAACGATCGAGTAGGTCAACAGGATGATGGCAAGTACGGTAATGATCGTCCCTGTCCAGACTGTGATCTGAAGACGCAGGCTGGTTGCGATCAAGTGGCGAGACCGTCTATAGGCCATAAACCCGAGGAATGCGGCAAACACAATAGCCGTGATCGGACCGACAAAGACCGTTCCCGCAATGATGCGCCAAGGCGGATTGATCCATTCCAGGACCCACATCATTATGAATGTTGAAGCTGTAAAAATAAAATATGCACGCTTCGACTGAACCGGCATTAACCATTCAACCGCAAGGATCGAAACGATCAAAATAGAAACGGATGCTGAGAATGTGCGTCCCTGGAACATGGCGCTGACGGTCAGTCCCAGAAGGAACAAGGCGAATAAAGTTGTCTTCAAGCCGTATTCCTGTCTGTGGAGTAGGGCAAGGATTGAGCCAACAATTGCCAAAGCCAGCGTGGTAGCTAACAACACCTGGGTGAGGGAGATGAGGAATGATCTGGGTTGGTTGAATGCGGTGATGAGGAAATAAATGTTTACCGCTACTAATAATCCAGAGAGTGCGACAGTTCCCCAACGTGAGCGTTGGATGAAGGCATCCTCAAGTTTTTTATCAGGTTGTCTTGAATTATCCATCTTGGTATCTCCTTCGCAGGGACTGGTTGCCGCTGCGTTCAGGTAGCTCTATAAATTAGTTGGTATTCCTATTATTCTGATAACCAGCAATGACTGCTTTGACTCGCGATGCGCCAAGGGCGGAACCAAGTTCACGGATGGCGGTTTGCAGAGTATCTTCCACCGATTCAGCCCGCTGGATCTTTTGGCTGATGCTGTTCAAAAGCGACTCAAACTCAGCTTGTGATTTCGAGCGTTCATAGGAACGAGCGTTTTGCACGGAACTTGCCAACTGGGCTGCAAGGGTGGTTTGGATGTTGACGTCTGATTCAGTGAAACGTCCGATGGTGTCTGATTGAATATCGAAGACACCGATCAGAGTATCACCAATGAGCATGGGCACAGCTAGCTCGGAACGCGTGTTGGGAAGCAGGGGGTTGGGAAGAAAATCAGGTGCCTTGGTTACATCGTTTACGGTAACACCTTTTTGTTCGCGTGCTGTGCGTGCCACGAGAGATTTTTCATGATGGAGCGGAATGGAACGTTTTTCAGATGCCATGATGCGTCCTGGCTCGCCAGCACCAGCGGTCAACACCAGGTTTTCACCTGATTCATCCAGCAAATATACATGCGAGTGGTACAAGTTGAAGCGTTCTTTTGTCAGGTCCACAACGGCTTGCAGCAGGCGGGTTGTTTCAAGAATGGTGGATGTAACCGTACCTACCTCTGCCACCGTTTCCAGATCTTTGGTACGGGCGTTGATACGTTCTTCGAGATTTTTACGTTCTTCTTCCACGGTTTGTGCAAGAGTGTTGAATGCTTGGGCAAGTTCTCCAAATTCATCTGTCGATTTCAGAGTAACTCTTGCTCCGACATTACCGGTTGTTTGTTTCTCTGCAAATTGGGTTA
Organism: Chloroflexota bacterium; assembly: GCA_041157505.1. GTDB lineage: Bacteria > Chloroflexota > Anaerolineae > Anaerolineales > Villigracilaceae > Villigracilis. The sequence goes on from JBEBCV010000344.1 coordinate 15,300, forward strand.
ATGCGCTGAGAGGACGCAGGATGAACTCGGAAGTGAACAGCCAGATCAAAAGGAGGCTGAGAAGCGTCAGACCACCGACCAAACCGAGGGAGAAACGAAGCGATGAATTCTGGCTCTGAAGATTGGTTGTGTAGGATTCCGAAAATTGCAAGATCCCGAGTAGTTTGTCGTTGTATCCCAGAAGAGGGGTGATGTAATAAATGGTAGGAATAGATGTGTTTTCTGTGCTCAGAACGAACTGCGGTGTGCGTGTTGTCAGAACTGATTTATAGATTGTTTCATCAGCAACTGGCAGGGAAGGGTTGGTGCTTGTGTAATAAAACAGATCATCGATGGGAGCGGCAGGTGAACCTTCCACTGGCTTTAATTGAGGGGCGGCTGCAGCATCATATGTGACCCACATGGTGAGGTCTGAATTCGTTAATTCTTTGAAGTCTGCTACAAATTTATCGTCGAAGTCGATGCCCACTTCCACCAGACCAATGAAAGTTCCTGTGGCGTCATACATTGGCGTCACGGCTCGGATTCCCATTCGGTTGGGACCGATTTCCAAGCCTGAGGTGGTGCGTTGTTCTTTCAAGGCAGTTAAAGCGGTATTACGATAAGTAATGTCATCTCCAAAATTGGCGGGGTTGTGAACACGCAGAAAGACGGTGCCATCAGGATTCTCAACATATAAGTGAACGATCTCACGCGCTTTCCATTGTTCGAACATGGGTGACAGAAGATCGTACAAAGCCTCTCTATCCCCTTCAAGATAAAGTGTTTGGACATCTGTCCGGCTGGCAATGCCGATCGCCATGGCTTCTGCTGCTTGTTGTTCAGCCAGGATCTTTGATCGATATGTTTCGAAGCGGCTGATTAGTGTATGTTCCGCTTCCAATTGAACCTGACGGCTGGATGAGCGATAAGAGATGAAGATCTGCACTCCTGCTGTGACCAACAGAATGAGTGCAACTGCAAGGATGGTCTTGGATGCAACACCAAGTTTTTTCAGGTCAAACGAACCGATCTGAGTAGAAAAGGAGGTTTGTGGCATGGGGATTCCTCTTTGTTATTCTGGCTGTTTTTCAGCCCTGCCCTGAAGAGTCTTTGTGTGGTTGACCGGTTGAGAATGCTTCAGCCTCGAGGGTGACGGCGGTTGGTTTCATTCCCAGAACGTGTCCTAATTCGCGGGCAGCAACTTGCAGTGCCTTTTCAATGCTGGTGGTGCTTTGAATGCGTTGGGTGATTACGTTCACTGCGGCTTCACGTTCTGCCTGTTTTTTAGATTGTTCAAAGTTACGTGCATTTTGAACAGCAATGGCGACCTGTGAAGCAAGTGTGGTCTTGATGTTCACATCCACGTCAGTAAAGCGACCAATTATTTCAGATTGCACATCCAACACGCCAATGAGTTGATTACCAACCATCATAGGCACTGCCATTTCTGCACGGGTATTTGGGAGCAACGGATGTGGCAGGAAGTCTGGGTCGGCAGCAATATCGTTAACCACCACGCCTTGATGGGTACGTGCAGCACGTGCTACTAGTGATTTTTCACTATCGAGTGCAATCCTACGTCCTTCTGCCACCATTTTGCGCCCAACCTCTCCAGCTCCAGCGGAGAGTTGAAGGGTATCGCCCGTTTCATTGAGCATGTAGATATGGGCATGATATAGGTTGAAGGAGTTTTTTGAACGATCTACGACTTCCTGCAGCAGGATGTTGATGTCTGTCAGTGTAGCGGTAGCGATGGATACTTGAGCTACCACGCTGAGGTCGTTCGCGATCTTTTGACTAAGAGCGAGCTGGTTGATGTTCTGATACGCAATGGCAACCTGGTTGGCAATCGATTGAAGCGCTTCCAGGTCACGTTGTTGCAGGCTGTTGGGGATGTTGTGTTGAACATCCAGAACGCCGAATACCAATTCGCCTGCTGAAATGGGGACGGCAACTTCAGAGGCTGTTTCGGGCAGCAGGGGGTTGGGCAGCCATTCCGAGCTTTGAGCCGTATCCGGAACCAGGATCGGTTTGTTAGATTCTGCCGCACGCCCTACCAGACCATGGCCTTTGGAAAGTTTGTGCCCTTTAGACATCATGATCTTTCCTGCTTCGCCGGTACCCCCCGCCATGATGAGTTCATCATTTCTTTCGTTATAGAAATAAATATGAACATGATAGTAGTTGAAGATACTTTTTACCTGTTCCACCACCTGGCTCACTAATTGGCTCTGGCTTGTGATCGTGGATAGGCGACGCCCAACTTCTGAAGAAAGGTTGAGCGCACGAGCATTTGCAGAAAGGGTTTCATTCTGTTTTTCAACAGTGGCGATACTTGCCTGAAGGTCATCTGTACGTTTGACGATCTGCTGAACCATGGGGCGGAATATAAAGAGCGCTTCTGCCATCAAAGCCAAGAGGGTGATGCCTAAAACCACAGTTTCAAGGAATTGCAGGTTGGCAATGGCGCTTTCACTTTCTCTTTGGTATTGCCCCGTAACCGCATTCAAACCTGTGAGCAAATCTGTTGCAGCAGCTTTTAGAATGTAGGAAAGGTGTGGGTTATCCAAGGCAAGTTCCCCGGCGGGTGAGGCGAGCAGGTTGCGGGTTTCTTCAATAAAGGTCTTTACCTGGGTGTCGAGGTTCATGGGGTCTGATAAGTACATTGCGCTGACAGCATCAGACGGATTCCCTGAAAGGACTAAAACTTCATCAGCGCTCAACCCGCGAACGCTGCCGCCGTTAAGCAATGCAGCATGGGATGCCTCGAATAGTTCAAGGTCATTATTGAGCGTGGAGAGCAGCGAAGGGCGTTCTTCCTCGTTCAACACATATAGCAATGCAAAGCGCGAAATGCGCTGAGAAAGCATGCGTTGGCGACCTGCCACGTTGATGATGGCTGCGCTGCTTTCCTGTTCGGTGATCGCAAAACGTAAAGTAAAGAAAGCCGTGATCGATAAAAGCGCGATCAGGCTTAATGCGAACACATATCGCAGGGTGAGGGTCATATTTTTTTCAGTTTGCATGATATGCTCCTGTTTTCGATCAGTTATTTCTGCTCAGTACCGGCAGGCTTATGCTAAAACAAGTACCTTTGCCGATCTCACTTTCCACATTGACTATGCCACCATGTTCTGCAATGATCGATTTCACAATGGCTAGCCCAAGACCGTTCCCTTCAATTTCGCTGGCTTTGCCTGTGCGAACCCGATAAAAGCGATTGAAGATAAATGGCAGGTCGGCTGCAGGGATGCCAAACCCGTTGTCTTCGACATGGATCACGATCTTTTCAGATTCAGATATTGAATTGATGTGGATATTGCCGCCTTTGGGCGTGTACTTAATGGCATTGCCTATCAAGTTGCGGAATGCCTGTCGTAAATGCAACGCATCTCCGTTGACCTTTATTGTTTTGTCAGGAGAAGCAAATTCAAGAGATTGTCCTTTTTCTTTTGCCTGGGGTGCAAATTCATTAGTAACTTCGCCTAAAACCTGTTTGATGTCCACGGGTTCATGTTTTTGGGTGGCGTTCAGATCTGCCTGAGCAAGCGACATCATGTTCTGCACCAGCTCACTCATGCTTTTTACGGAATGTTGAATTCGCTCAACGAAATCTTTTTGGTTGTCGTTCAAAGGACCTGCCTGACCCATTAACTGGGCATATCCACCAATGGAGGTGAGTGGATTCTTGAGATCATGTGAAGCCGTGGCAATGAATTCGTTCTTGACCTGATCCAGATCTTTGAAGCGGCTCACATCATGCAAAATGGCAACAGTTCCACCCTCTTCGATCGGAGCGACGAAAGCGGTGAATGTCCGCTGGTCTGGCCAGAGGATGTCGCCTGATATGGACATATTGGCGCTACGCGCATCATTGATCAATTTGAGAAGACCTTCATATCCACGGTCAGCAGGCAGGGGCTGGCTAAGTTTGACCGGACGTGCAAGGAAAAGTTGTTCACCAGCGGGGTTAAGCAGGGTGAGGTTCCTTTGTTCATCGAAGAGCAAAATGGCTTCAGAAGCATGCCGCAAAATGGCAGCAACTTTCTTCTGTTCCTGAAGTACCACGGAATAAAGCCTTGCGTTCTCAATGGCAATCGCAGCCTGGCTTGCGATCGCCTGCAACAGCAGGAGATGATCACTTGTGAAATAACTTTCCTGTTCATGAGTTAGCAGGATCAAACCCAACAACGAATACCGTCCAAAAATGGGGACGATCAATGCTGAGCGGATGTAGATGCGCACATCTACCCGCCAAAGTGGGTCATTGACCGCATCTTCGATCACCAAGCCTTGATGGGTCTCTTGTATATGTTGAATAAGCTTTGCAGGAGGAGTGAGATCTTCGATCACACCAGAGGGGTTCAAAACCACCTCATAACGTTCCCGCACTTCCTTTTCATTTTCATCCAGAATGTACATGTTTGCCTGAATAGCGCCCAGTGTTTCAGCGGTGCGCTTGAGCAAAACATTGGCAAGGTCTTTCGTATCCAAACGGGCACTTAGCTGCTTACCGATCTCTGGCAGCAAGTTCAATTCACGGTTGCGGCGGCGGGTGATATCTTCTGCTTCTTTCACGCGCAACTTGGTGCGGATACGCGCCATCAACTCGTGACGATCGAACGGCTTGGTCACATAATCATCTGCGCCAAGGTTCAAGCCCGATTGGACATCTGCCGGATCGAGGCGTGCTGCCGTCAGAATGATGACCGGAATGTGTGCGATCGCCGGGTCTGCTCGTACTTCTTCAAGGACGGTGAAACCATCCTTGTTGGGCATGTTGACGTCTAAAAGGATAAGGTCAGGCGCCTCATCACGGATCTTGTTTATGGCTTCCTGTCCATCACGGGCAGTGACCTGGTCGTAGCCTTCATATTCGAGATAGCGGGTCAGCAAGGTGACGTTATCCATCACATCATCTGCCACAAGGATCTTGAACTTGCGCTTTGCCGCATCTTTCTTGCCTGCTGGATGAGAAGCATGCTTCATTTCATCAATGGCATGCGTGGCGATCTGACAGATCTTCTCCGGTCTCACCGGCTTGATGATGACATCATTCACCTTGAGGCGTTGTGCGGTCACTTTAAGACCGGGCACATCGTATGCCGTGATGAGGTAGGCATATGCTGGCTTGCCGCCGGGGTGATTTTGCATTTTTTCGATCAGTTCCAAACCGGTCATTTCCGGCATGATCATGTCGGTGAACAGAATATCCACACCTACGTTTTTCACTTTCTCAAGGGCATCTGTTCCGCTGACCGCAGAAACAACGTCCACTGTGGGACCGATCTGAGCGAGGGCTCGTGCGAGGGTCGTCGCTGTGTTTGGATGATCGTCCACAACGAGAATGCGCACTAATTCTTGGGGATTGGCAACTGGAGTATTCATCGCTTTATATTTTCGCCGGATTCCCCGTCAAGGCAGTTAGGTTGGATGGGACAAAAGTTGGGAAAAGTTGGGAAACGCAAAACCCGCCTCAAGCATGGGCCGAGGCGGGTTTTTATCCATTGAGTTTGTTTTTCCCCCGAAGCTTTTTCTACCTAATCTGCCACCAGACGGTAGCCTGTGCCACGCACGTTGATCAAATGGACAGGGTTATGCACATCAGCCTCGATGATCTGACGCAGTTGGTGAATGTGCCATTTGGTCAGTTCCTGAGCTTCGCGCAGGTCGGTTTGGTAGCCCTGCGCTTCTGCAACAAGGGTTTGGTAATCAACCACATCGGGGGAATGGCGTGCCAACGCGAGAAGATAGTCAAAGGAGGTAGGCGGTGTGTTAAGCGGCTCATCATTAAGCAAGACACGGCGGGTATGCAAGTCCAGCACGAGCTTGCCGCGTTTGACGTAGCGTTCCTTTTCCAGCGAAAGCGAATTCAAGGGTTGGGTGAGTGGTTTGTTGACGGGCTCATCGCCATTCAATTCTTTGAGCTCATTTTGCAAGGCATCGATCTGAGTCTGAATATCTCGTTTGCGTTTCTCACGCTGTTGTTTCGATAAGATGGCTCGGGTTCGTTCGATGATGGCTTCTGGTTTGATGGGTTTGAGCAGGTAATCAGTAGCCCCATGCCGCAGGGCTTCCACTGCCGAGTTGACATCCGGTTGGGCGGTGAAAAGAATGACCGGTAGGGAAGGATACTCAGTGTGGATGACTTTTAGCGCTTCCATGCCATGCATGCCCGGCATACGCAGATCAGTGAGGATCATATCGAATTGAGTGGTCTTGAGATAATCCAACCCTTGCTCGGCGCTCTCAGCCGTGGTGACTTCAAAGCCTGCCTGCTGTAATATGCGAGCCAGGGTTTTTCGTATGGATGCTTCATCGTCAATAATAAGGATGTGACCAGTAATGTTCATAAAAGCTCCGCAGGGGCGGGTTCAATAGGCAGCCAAACCTTGAAGGTTGCACCTTCTTCAGAATTATTCTCAGCCGTAATTCGCCCTCGGTGTTTTATAACGATATCATGCGAGATCGTGAGACCGATGCCTGTCCCGCGTTTTTTGTTGGTTACGAATGGGTCGAAGATGTTGGGCAGGATGTTCGGCGCAATTCCCGACCCTGTATCAGAAACGGACATTAACACTTCACGGGTTTCCATTAGGTGTGTGGTGCTAACTGTTAATGTGCCTCCATTTGCCATGGCTTCCACTGCGTTCATGAAAAGATTCAAGGTCACCTGTCGAATCTGCCCCGGTAATGCCATGATGGCCGGTATATCTGGATCTGGGTGGAACTCAAATGCCACATTGTTCTTGCGCAGATGTGTTGCAAGAAGTGCGTACACATCTTCAATGATGTTGTTGATCTGGGCGGGCTGCAGGTCTTCGGCTTGCGGCGGACGGTAGGTCTCACGCAAGCGTTCGATCAAACCTGCCATGCGTTCAGATTCTGCGAGCACGATCTCAAGATCGTTCAACCCCTGTTGTGACACGCCTTTTTCTTCTTTCAATAGGAACAAAGCATTTTGAATGGCTTGCAGGGGATTGTTCAGTTCATGTGAAACGGAAGCGAGCAAACGTCCCATTACAGCCAGGCGCTCATTTTGCACAAGTTGGTTGCGCATGGCTTTTTCCTGGTGTAAGGCGGTTTGAAGGTTCTCATACAATTCTGCTTTGTGTAAAGCCACAGCAAGTTGGTCTGCAACGGTCATTACCAATTGCTCATCGCTTTTGGTAAAGGGTTTTGAGGCAGTTTGCTGAATATCTAAAATACCGTAGATCTTTTCGCCATTTTGTACAGGGATCGCCATTTCCGCTTTGGTTTCTGGAAGAAAGGGGTCGTACATGAAGAAAACTACTTTTTCCACATCGTTGGTGAAGAAGGGAGATCGTGTTTCAGCAGCATACCCCACAATACCAGACCCGGCTTGTACTTCGTGCTTATTTTCCACCAGCTTTTTCCCGATCTCTCCACTGGCGGCGTTAAGTACAAAATTTCCGGTGAGAGAGTCAAGCACGAAGACTTGAACATGGTAGTAATCAAAATTGTTCTTAAGTAATTCAACTGCTTCTTTCAGCAACTCATTTGCGTCGAGCGCCACCAATCCTTGATTGATATGATATAAGGCGCTGGTCTCTTTCAATGCCTGACGCGTAGTTTCAATAAGCAGGGCACTTTCAAGCGCCACGGTCATGGCATTGACCAATGGCTTCAAGCGTTGTGTGGTTTCTTCAGAGAATTTATTTGGGGTGTCTTCATCGAGATACAACAGTCCCAATAGTTCATTGTTCCAAAGTAGTGGAATGCCCATATGCGACCGGATCCACTCCAACCCCGGAATGACCTTCCACATTGGGTCATTGATAGTATCGGAAATGATCATTGTATTTGGATTTTCGATGATGGACTGATCCAAAGGATACAGGTGGGTGGATTTGGAAAGATCTTTGTGAATATCGTCGCCCCGGTTTTCATAGCCGCGCCAGGCCTTGGTCCGCAGCATATTACCTTCTAGTAAGGCAATGTTCGTAGCGCAACCTGGTAAAAGTTTTTGAATTTGATCCAGGATCTCATTAAGCACCTTGTCCAGTTCCACATGTGAAACAAGGGCAAGGGTTGCATCAGCACTGGTTTCTGCGCGCAGACGTTGTTCACGTTCGGCATTCAATAAACGTTCGCGTTCGATCTCCGCTTCTTTGCGCTCGGTGATATCCATGCCAATGGATTGGTATTCCGCGCTGGATTTATCATGACTAAAGATCATGCGGTCGGTCCATTGCACCCAGCGTTTTTCTCCCTTGCTGTTGGTTTCATTAACCTCGTACACAATGAAAGGATTTTCGCGAGTCAGCGATAGGTACCGTGATTTGATCCTGGCTTTTTCTTCTTCATCTTTGATCAGGGAGAACAGGCTGACGTTATAAAATTCATAAGACTGCTTGCCGAAGAACTGGGCATAGAATTGATTGACATAGGTCAGCGTTCCATCTGCGCGAAAACGACAGATCATTGCAGGAATGTCTTCGGAAACACTGCGATATCGTTCCTCGCTGCTGCGTAACGCGGCTTCAGCAATGATACGATCTTTCAGCTCCTGTTTAACTGCGGCATAAAGCCTCGTGTTTTCAATGGCAATCGCCGCCTGCTGCCCAAGTTCATTCAGTAAATTTATGTCGCTCTTGGAAAAGGCATATGGTCTTTCACTTTGAATGCTGATCGTTCCAAGTTTTTGATTGCTGCTCACAATGAGAGCGACCAAAAGAGAACTGTATCGTACATTGGCGCTCAATTGTACGAATCGTTCATCTGTTTGAATGGATGGAATGTAGATGCTCTTTCCATCCGACATGACCAGCCCGGCGATCCCTTCTCCCACCCGCATGGTGCCCCCTCCCTCTCGCGAATGCTGAATGCCTGAAACCGCCTGGGGAATGAGGAACGCGCTCTCTTTGTCCATCAGGTGGATGACCGCCTGTTGCGCTTCGGGAATCAATTCCTTTGCCGATTTAACGATCAGATCGAGGACATTGGATAATCCAATGCGTTCGACCTGGCTCAGGGTGGTGGTGATCTGGGCGAGGGTTTCCTGTTCTTTTAGGCGTTTTTTGATTTCAAAATCTTGTTTTGCGCTCCACATGGCTATGGCGATCTGCCTGCCGGTTTGTTCAGCCCGTTCTATTTCGATCGCTTCAAACTTGTGGGGCGTATTATAGGCAATAATGATCGCCCCCATTTTTGTATCGCCATATAACAAAGGGATCCCCATCATGGAACGCGCAGGAAACAACTTGGCAATATCCGGACTGATATAGGGAGAATCAAATACATTTTCAGCAACGAGCGTATGTCCTTCACGCATCACAGAACTTGTCATGGAGGGAAGATTGGTTGGAATATGGATTTCCTGGTAAGGACGCTCCATCTTTGCCGTTGAGCCCCATGGTAAAGTTTTGCCGGTTTCATCGTCCCAGCGGGTCATGTAACAGTCATCTGCCCCAATAAGTTCTCGCAGGCTATTTACCAACCCTTCAACAAGCAGGTCCATATCTCGGGTGGTGATGATCAGGTTCGTGATGGTATTAAGGAATGAAAGATAGTGCTCGCGGGAGGATAATATATCCTCAGCTTTCTTTCTTGCAGTTATATCCAGCATGAAACCTTGGCGAAGATATGGGATACCATTGCTATCTACGACGTCGTTTGCTTCATCCAGGAACCATCGTATGCTTCCATCCTTGGCGATCAGGCGATATTCAGAGCGGAACGCTGTGTTGTTCTTTGCGCTATATTCAACATCGGCTAATACCCTCTTTCGATCATCAGGATGGACCTGTCGTAACCACAGATCTGGGTCAGCGACCCATTCTTCCTGGGTAAAGCCCAAAGCCTTGATCTGGGGGCTGATATAAGCAACGCCCACATGCTGCTCCAACCCAGCTGTGTAAATAATTGCAGGGTTTTGCTCAACTAATGTTTGAAATGGTCTTTCGGCTTGCGTCCGTTCTGAGCTATCTGTCTGGAAACCCAACATGTGAGTTGCCGCTACAGTTTTTTCCATTTCTTTTGTTCTGCTGTTTTTTCTTTTCGGTTGCGGGTTCGGGGCAGGATGTTTAAGAGCCGCCTCTTTTTTGACGGCAGGTTTGGACTTCTTCACTGGGGGCGTTGTCTTGGTTTTCGCCATGACCTTCTCATTTAATGGATAGGGCTGGGACAATAAAATAAAAAACCCATCCCGTAGGTGCTGTTATTTTAGCACTCTGCGGGATGGGTTAATGTATTCGTAACCTGCTTGTAAGGCGTTACTTGGCGTATTCGGTGGCGCGTGTCTCGCGGATGACTGTTACGCGGATCTGACCGGGATACTGCATGGTCTCTTCGATCTTCTTGGCGATGTCACGCGCGAGGCGGGTGGAACCAAGGTCGTCGATCGTATCTGGCTTGACGAGGATGCGGACTTCACGTCCCGCCTGAATGGCGAAGGCTTGCTGCACACCGTCAAAGGACATGGACATTTCTTCGAGCGAGCGGATGCGCTTGATGTACGCTTCGAGGTCTTCACGGCGCGCACCGGGGCGAGCACCAGAGATGGCGTCGGCGGCTTCAGCGATCACCGCTTCAACGGTTTCCTGATCCACTTCATGGTGGTGAGAAGCGATGGCATTCACGACCACGGCATTGACACCGTAGCGTTTACAGAATTCGGCGCCAAGACCAGCATGTGTGCCTTCCTGGTTATGGTCCATGGCTTTGCCGATGTCGTGCAGGAAGCCGCCCAGTTTGGCGAGTTCTACATTCGCGCCGATCTCAGCAGCGAGGATGCCAGCCAGCTTAGAAACTTCGACGGCGTGGGCGAGTTGGTTCTGACCATAGGAGGTGCGAAACTTGAGACGACCCATCATGCGTAAAATTTCAGGATGCAAACCAGAGACATTTGCATCATAAGCAGCTTGTTCACCAGCCTCGTTGATGATCTTTTCAACAGCGCGTGTTTCGTCTTCGATCACTTTTTCGATGTGCGCCGGGTGAATGCGTCCATCGAGGATGAGCTTGGAGAGAGCGCGGCGGGCAATCTCACGACGGACCGAGTCGAAGCAGGAAACGGTGACGGAGTCGGGAGTATCGTCCACGATCACGTCCACACCAGCAGCTTGTTCGAAGGCTTTGATGTTGCGTCCGTTACGACCAACGATGCGACCCTTCATTTCTTCGCTGGGCAGGGTCACCACGGCGCGGGTGACTTCCGCCACATGTTCGGAGGCAACGCGCTGAATGGCGTCGGCGATGAGTTTGCGGGCGCGCTTCTCGCCTTCTTCACGGGCTTCGGCTTCGATCTGACGGATGATGCGTGCCATGTCGCCGCGGGCTTCTTTTTCAACGGCAGCGAAGAGGTCTTTGCGCGCTTCGTCTTGAGTCATTTGCGCGATCTCTTCGAGCTTCTTCATTTGATCTTCAAACAATTTCTCGGCTTCGTTGTGGCGCTTGTCGATCTGTGACTGGCGGCGGTTGAGATTCTGTTCGCGTTGTTCGATCTTGTCGTAGCGGCTGTCCACTTCAGAGCGGCGTTTTTCGAGGCGCTCAGTATCGCGGTTCAATTCGATACGGCGTTCCTTGATCTCGCTTTCGGCGGCTTGGATGATCTTGGTGGCATTATCCTGTGCACCTTTGACGATCATGTTCGCCTGGGTTTGAGCGGCTTTCAGAATATCGTCCGCGCGTTCCTGACGGGCTTTGGCAGCACGGTCTACCTGGTAGCGATGGAAGAAGTACCCCGCTGCAGCGCCGATCAACAGCGCCAGAACATCTATCAAAATTATGATGATCGGATTCATGTTCATTCCTCATCTTCGTATTTAGTTTCCTCTGTGTGCGTCTCGTTCCAAATGCGGGTGACGGTGGACGTGATCACAGGGTAGGGGAAGCCGCGCCTTGCGAGGTATTCGGAAAGTTTCTTACGAAACTCGCTCCATTCCAGACTTTTGAGTCTGGGTGCCCGTTTTCGGGCTGTTTCATACGCCAGGGCTTCTTCATTGACATCGGCAACGGCATTCTTGACCGTTTCTTCATCGAGCCCTTTTTGACGAAGTTCCATCGTCAGTGCGCGGCGGCTGCGGGGGTGGAATGTACTGCGATTTTCCACCCACGCCTGAGCAAATTCAGTGTCATTGGCTAACCTGTTATCACGAAGGCGGGTCATCGTATGTTCGATGGCATCTTCGGGATACTCATGCTTTTTCAGGTTTTGCCGTATTTCCTTCTCTGAACGGGCACGATAGCTGAGGAACAGGAGAGCCTGTTGCAACGCTTTTTCGCGCGCGTCTTCATTCTGTAATTTGGTGATCTTCTCTTCTGTGAGAATGTCACCGACTTTGAGCCATGCGGCTGTGATGCGTGCCAGCCCGAAGGCGAACTCCCCGTCTAGGTAAACATTTACCCGGTTGGGGTTCTTCTTTTGCACTTCGAGAGCGGTTATCTTTTTCATGTTAAACACACACAGCCGAGACTCCCGACAGAATCGGTCTCGGCTGTGAAAAGGTCTGGGTTTGGGTACCAGGCTCCGGGCCTGGATAAGAGGCGGCGCCGGAGATAGGTCGAAAGGCGTGAGGGGCATCCCATCACGTTCGGCACAATTAGATTTTAGGGTGAAGCCAATCGGCTGATCAACGTCTTATTCCTATTGTCGGACTTCACAAGTTAACTCCCAAAACCGGGGGAGGATCGTGCACCAAGTTTCCAGTCAGTTCAAAGTAAGAGACCGCAGAGCGGAAGGTGTCTTAGATTTTCTTAATTATACATGAATTTTGAGAGTTGTTAACATAACTTTTTCAAGGTGGGGGGGTAATAGATGATGTATATCGTGACAAAAGGAACTATGAGTTTTAGAATGGCTGTGCAATAATTTAGGTATCTAATTCCTGGAGGCTATATGGCAAAGTTCACACGTGAAGATGCTCTTGAGTACCATCGTTTGAAAGGCAAGCCTGGCAAGGTGGCAATCGTTCCCACCAAGCCCATGGACACCCAGCGCGACCTGAGTTTGGCATATTCTCCCGGTGTAGCGGAACCGGTTCTGGAAATTGAAAAGAATCCTGCTGATGCGTATGAGTACACATCCAAGGGTAATTTAGTGGCTGTGATCTCGAACGGTACCGCGATCCTCGGTCTTGGTGACCGCGGCGCGTTAGCCAGCAAGCCAGTAATGGAGGGCAAGGGTGTTCTTTTTAAGAAGTTTGCCGACATCGACGTTTTCGATATCGAAGTTAATTCGCATGACCCGGATGAAATTATTAAAGTAGTTGCGGCGATCTCCCCGACCTTTGGCGGTATCAATCTCGAGGATATCAAAGCCCCCGAATGTTTTTATATTGAAGAAACCTTGAAAGGCATGCTGGATATTCCTGTCTTCCATGATGACCAGCATGGTACGGCGATCATCTCTGCGGCAGGACTTGCGAACGCCTTGGAGATCGTAGGCAAGAAACACAGTGAAATTCGTCTCGTCATTTCGGGCGCGGGCGCTTCGGCGATCTCCTGCGCGGAATTGGCGATCTCATGGGGTGTGAAGCGCGAGAACATCATGCTCGTGGATACCAAAGGCGTCGTGTATAAGGGACGCAAAGAGGGCATGAACAAGTATAAGGACTTGCTGGCGGTGGATGATAAAGGTCATCGTACGCTGGCAGATGCTGTGAAAGGTGCGGATGTGTTCTATGGCTTGTCGGTGGCGAATGTGCTGTCACCTGAAATGGTCAAGAGCATGGCTGCCGACCCGATCATCTTTGCGATGGCGAACCCCGACCCTGAAATTCGTCCTGAACTGGCTCGCGAAGCTCGCAAGGACGTCATCATCGCAACTGGTCGTTCGGACTATGTCAATCAGGTCAACAATGTGTTGGGCTTCCCGTTCATCTTCCGCGGTGCGTTGGATGTGCGTGCCAGACAAATCAATGAAGAAATGAAGTTCGCAGCGTCGAAAGCGCTTGCGGCGTTGGCAAAGGAAGATGTGCCTGATTCAGTGATCAGGGCGTACGGAGGCGAGCCGATCAAGTTCGGACGCGAGTACATCATCCCCAAACCACTCGATCCACGCGTGTTGCTGTGGGAAGCTCCCGCCGTTGCCGAGATGGGTATGAAGACCGGCATGGCACGCAAGACCATTGATATTGAAGAATATAAGGAACAGCTTGCGTATCGTCAGGGCAAGGGTGAAC
>JBEBCV010000345.1:0-6554 GCA_041157505.1 Chloroflexota bacterium
CCGCCAACTTTCATCAGTGCGATACCTTCGTCCCAGCCTTTGATGACCTGACCAACACCAAGCTTGAAAGCCAGCGGTTCACCGCGCGGGATGGAGCTGTCGAAGACCTGTCCATTCTGGAATTTGCCGGTGTAATGAACATGGACCGTCTTGCCTGCTGTGGCTTGAGTTCCGGTTCCGGCTTGCACTTCAATATATTCGAGTCCGCTATCTGTTTTCATGAGTTCTCCATTTTTTGAATTTTGGATATTGTACCTGTAACTTGCCCTCACCCCTGCCCCTCTGCTCTTGCAGCACATATCACAAAATGGGAGAGGGGCAAATAAAAAAGCCGAGACGAATTGTCCCGGCTTTTTGCGAAATACGTTTTACGAACTATGGCGTTGGTGTAGCGACTGGTGTTGAGAGCGCCGCCGCTTCCTCTGCTGTTTGCGGCATACCGTTCATGACCCAGCGTACAAAGGCATCTACCACATCGGGTTTGAGCGCTTTCGTAGGCGGCATGACTCCGATCAACTCTTCATCAGGTTTTTCGGGGTTCATGATGGCTTGTTCTTGAATGACCTGCAAGAGATAAGAATTTTCGTCGCCTGCGATGACGTTGAATTCAACATGATCACCTGTGGTGAGGATCTCTTCGTAGGTGGTCATCAGGTAGTTGTTATTTTCCTTGCCTGCGCGGTGACAGGAGATGCAGTAACGCTTCACAATGGGTTGAATGTGAACGTCATACGATGGGACTTCACCATCTGCAAGAGGCGGGAAGAGCGGTTTGATCTCAGGAGCTTCGAAGCGGTCGTCCCACATGTAGCGCATGAAGATGATGATGTAGTCGATCTCGCTGCGGGTTAGTTCGCCGCCGTAGGTCTTGCCAAAAGGAGGCATGCCCGCGTTGGGACGCCCATAGCCGATGACTTCGCCCATGGCAGAGTCGGTGATGGTGTAGAGCACATCGCGGCTGTTGATGGGGGTGATCTTTTCGCCTTCGAGTCCTTCCACGCCGGTGATGACAGCGACGGAGCCATCGTCACCGTGGCATTCGGTGCAGTGGACGGAATATAGGTCTTGCCCGGCGACGATCTGATCAGGCAGGGTGACTGCGACCTCTGTCTCTTCGGCAACTTTCTCGGGTGCGAGTGCGAGCACCGTCCCTGAGATAAGGATCATGGAAACAGCAGCCAGGCTTGTCGTCCAGATCATGAGGCGGGTTTTATTTTTGAAAGCAAAGAGCAGGATGTACGCTGCCAATGGAATGAAGATCCCTACAAAAGTTTGCAGGGTCCCCAGCAACGTGGAGCCATCTTCAGAAACAGTTGGGACTTCAGACATCAAGGTCAACATGACAATGCCAACGACCATGATGCTCATGATGGAAATAGGCAGGATGCGCTTGTTGTAATATCGATCTGGACTCTTTTCGATGAAGGGCATCAACGTTAATACACCGATGGCAATGCCGGGGATGAGAACCGTGGCAAGCCATTCGATCTTGCCGATGACAGGCAGTTGCCCATACAGCGCGAGGAATTTGAAGAGGAAGAGGAAGTACCATTCCGGGCGCGGGATGTAGGAGGTGTCGCTTGGGTCGGCTTTGGGTTCGGCAGGAATGCCAACGAAGGAAGCAAGCAAGATCAAGAGGACGAAGATGCCAAGAGACATCACCAGGTCTTTGAAGATGGTGTCGGGCCAGAAGCGTTCACCTTTGTCGAGTTCACGTTCGTAACGTTCGTTGATTTTCTTTTTTGTTTCGTCGTTCATGGCTTAGTCTTCCTTTTTGGGCCAGTGCGATTCGCCGTGCTTGATGATGAGGAAGAGATGGACGCCGATCAGAGCGGCGAGAATGGCGGGGATCATCCAGATGTGAGCGGAGAAGAAACGCTGTAACGTGAGGGCGCTGAGGTCAGGTCCGCCGCGCAGGGCTTTGAGGACGAACTCGCCCAGAAAGGGCACGGTTCCGGCGATCTGTGTTCCAACAGTGGTTGCCCAATAGGCTTTTTGATTCCAAGGGAGCAGGTAGCCCGTGAAGCCCATGCCGAGAGTGGTAAGGAATAAACCAATGCCTATGAGCCACGTCAGCTCGCGTGGATATTTGAAGGAGGCCGTGTAGAACACGCGCAGCATGTGGATGAAGACCACCAGCACCATGAGGGTTGCACCCCAATGATGAATGCCGCGAATGAGCCAGCCATATGCAACGCCTTCCATGATGTAGTTGATGGAGTCGTAGGCATGGTCGGGTGATGGGGTGTAGTACACAGTAAGGAAGATACCCGTGAGCCCTTGTAAAATAAAAAGGAACATGCTGGCTGAGCCAAGCGTGTTCCACCAGGTTGTTTTGGGTTCGGGGCGGTCGAGCATGTTGGTGTATAGGTCGTTGAGACCGACACGTTCATCGAGCCAGGCGTAGATAGTTTTCCACATGGTTATGCTTCCTTGAAGAAGATCTCAATGGTGCCATCTTCGGTGATGCGATGTTCTTCGTAAATATCGAGGGCGCGGGGGGGAGGTCCGTCCAACACTTCGCCCTCCACGCCGAACTTGGCTTCGTGACAGGGGCAGAGATAGACTTTGGCTTCGTCTGACCAGTTTACGGTGCAGGCAAGATGCGTACAGCGACTGTTGAGGATGAGCAACTCATCGGGGTTATCCGATTTGCGGATGGCGTATCCACCAAAGGGACTGGCGGTTCTTTCCCAGCCGTTGACCTGAACCCGTGTAAAGGAGAAGGGGTACGGCGTTCCAACTTGCATATCTTCGAATTTGCCAATGGGGATCCAGGCTTCTTTTCCGCCCTCTTGCAATGCAGGATCGATCAAATAGAAAACGGAGGGAAGACCGATCATGGTGCCGATCAAACCTCCTACGATTCCCGTCGTTACCTTGATGAAATCCCGGCGGGATAATTCGTGTGAATCAGACATGTGCGCCTCCAAGGGGAATATTTTGCGCTTGCCATTCGACTATTGAATAAAGGTGGAACGATGCGGTGTTAAGAGCTGTTGGAATTGGATTATAAGGGTCTTTGTACCCTTATTGTGTAGGACGGCAGGAATGAAATTGGCAGGATTTTTGTCACGTTTCGATTTGACTGTTGGGAGGGCAAAGAAAGTTATCCATACATTTTAGATAGATGTGTTTGTCCGCCTTTGCACTTAAAATTTTAATGGATAAAGAGTAAAATGGGCGCTTGTAACAAAATTCACCACGGAGGCAATCATGGGCTTGAAACGGGATGTCAGCCTCTCCACAGGTTTGCGTTATCGCGGACCGGCGGGGTATCTGACCTATATCCTGCACCGTATTGGCGGGTTGGGCATGGGTATCTTCATTACCCTGCACATCCTTGCCTCATTTGTCGGCGGCAGGTTTGGCGGGGCGTTAAACGGTATTTATGAGAACTGGGCTTTCCAGATATTCATTTTCTTCTGTGTGTTGTTCCATGCCATTAATGGCTTGCGAATTACCATTCTAGATCTGTTCCCCAAACTTTTGGATTATCAAACGGAAGCAATTTGGATCGAGTGGGCGGTATTCATTCCTGTGTTTGGTATTTCTGTTTTCGTGATCTTGCGCACGGCGTTGGGAGGGTAAGATGACCATCAATAAACCGAGACGTCTCTCCATTAAAGCCCGTGGATTAACAAATTTTGAATCCATCATGTGGTTGTTCACGCGTCTTTCCGCACTTGGAATGTATGCATTGATCCTCTTTGGTTTGATCGGTGCTCTTGTGATGGGTGCGCGCAACAACATGAACTTTGCGGATGTGATGCGTTGGGCCTTCATGCCGAACGTGACTCACGTGCAAAGCACCGACCTGGCAAGCACAGATGCCTGGGCAACTCCGCTTTGGAAGTTGACCGCCAGTGCACTTCTTCTGGTTGCCACAGCTCACGGTGTGCATGGGCTGGTCGTGATCGCAGATGATTACATCGCAGGTGAAGGCGGACGCAAGATCGTGCGTTTGATCAGCATTGTGATGATGATCGGGTGGAGCTTCATGGGCTTGTGGCTCATCTGGACTTCGTAATTTTCTTGTTGGAATCAGGAGCAATATTTCATGGCGAACGTTCATCAATTTGACGTGGTGGTGGTAGGTGCAGGCGGGGCTGGTCTTATGGCTGGCTTGTATGCCTCGCGCAATGCCAAGACCGCTGTCATCAGCAAGTTATATCCAACACGCTCACACACGGGCGCAGCGCAGGGCGGTATTTCTGCGGCGTTGGGTAATTATGAAGAAGATAGACCCGAATGGCACATGTACGATACCGTCAAAGGTTCCGATTATCTTGGTGATCAGGACGCGATCGAGTTCATGACAAATGAAGCGATCGATGCAGTGCTCGAACTGGAGCACATGGGTCTGCCCTTTGACCGCACTCCGGAAGGACGCATTTCACAACGTCCGTTTGGTGGTCATACCAATAATGAAACAGGCAAACCCGTGCGCCGCGCAGCTCATGCCGCAGACCGCACCGGTCACATGATCTTGCAGACGCTGTATCAGCAATGCTTGAAGAACAAGGTCAATTTCTTTGATGAATATCAAGTGCTTGATTTCATCATGGTCAATGGCAAGGCGGCGGGTGTGGTGGCAGTGGAACTCTCCACGGGTGAATTGCATACCATCCATGCCAAGTCGGTGGTCTTTGCCACAGGTGGACATGGTCGTATCTTCGAAGTGACATCGAATGCCTATGCCTACACGGGCGATGGCGCGGCGATCTTGCTCCGTCACGGTATTCCGCTCGAGGATATGGAATTCTTCCAGTTCCACCCGACCGGTATTTACAAGCTCGGTATTCTCATCACAGAAGGTGTACGCGGTGAAGGCGGTATTCTGATCAACGGCAACGGCGAACGCTTCATGCCGAAGTATGCCCCCAGCGTGAAAGACCTCGCTTCACGCGATGTGGTTTCGCGCGCCATTTATACCGAAATTAAAGAAGGACGCGGTATTAACGGCTCGAACTATGTGTATCTTGATATCCGCCCTGAGAGCGTGAACAAGTTCGCTGCCATGGACGGTCGTACGAATCCTGATGGCACTCCTTACACCATCACCGCTGAAACCGTTTTGAAGAAGATCCCAGACATTGTGGATTTCTGCCGCGTTTACCTTGGTGTGGACCCTGTCACCCAGGTGATGCCAATTCAGCCGACGGCTCATTACACGATGGGCGGCATCCCCACCAATAAATTTGGCGAGGTGGTTGTGGATGATAAAGGCACGACCATCCCCGGTTTGTTCGCGGCAGGTGAATGTGCTTGTGTATCTGTCCACGGTGCGAACCGTTTGGGAACGAACTCATTGCTCGACCTGGTCGTGTTCGGTAAACATGCCGGCCTGCGCGCGGCGGAGTATGCGAAACAAGCCGACTTTGAGAAACTGCCTGCGGATGCAGATGCAGCTTCAAAGTCCGCTTTTGATGCGCTGCGCAATGGGTCCAACAAGGAAAATGCGTTTGATATTGCCAATGAATTAAAGAAGGTCATGTTCGCAGATGTCGGTATTTACCGCAATGAAAAAGATATGACCGCGGCATTGGACAAGGTGCATGAATTGCAGAAGCGCTACAAGGATGTTGGCGTGACCGATACCGGCAAGGTGTTCAACACGGAATTATTGAATGCCTGGGAACTTGGCAACATGCTTGAGATCGCGGAAGTGGTGGCAGCCAGTGCATTGAACCGCAAGGAATCACGCGGCGGACATTCGCGCGAAGATTACCCCGATCGCGATGACAAGAACTGGTTGAAGCACACCTTGATCATGAAGAAGAACGGCAAACTGGAGATCAGCTACAAGCCGGTCGTCATTACGAAACACCAGCCCAAGGCGAGAGTTTATTAGAGGTCAGCATGGAAATTACAGTTAAGATTTTCCGTTATAACCCCGAGAAAGACCAGCGCGGCAACTACGTGACGTATAAAGTGGAAGCCGATGAGAACGACCGTGTTCTGGATGTACTTGAATTCATCAAGGGCAAAGTGGATGGCGCCTTATCGTTCCGCCGTTCCTGTGCGCACGGTGTCTGCGGTTCCGATGCGATGCGCATCAACGGCCGCAATATGTTGGCGTGCAAAACGCTCGTCCGTGATGTAGGCTCGACCATCACAGTGGAACCGATCCTCGGTCTGCCGATCAAGAAAGACTTGATCGTGGATATGGAACCGTTCTTCGATAACTATAAGAAGATGCTTCCATACTTCATCAATGAAAGCCCGGTCCCTGAAGACGGACGTGAACGTTTGCAGTCTCCTGAGGAACGCGCCCGCTTCGACGAAACCACCAAATGTATTTTGTGCGCATGCTGTACTACGTCCTGCCCGTCGTACTGGGCGAACGGTGAGTATTATGGTCCGGCTGCGATCGTCAGCGCGCACCGCTTCATTTTCGATAGCCGCGATGAAGCTGCCGACAAACGCCTGAACATCCTTGCAGAGACGGACGGCATTGCCCGCTGTCACACCGCGTACAACTGCACCGAAGCCTGCCCGCGTGAGATCAAGGTGACTCGTGCCATCGGCGAAGTGAAGATGGCGATGATGAC
>JBEBCV010000346.1:0-3337 GCA_041157505.1 Chloroflexota bacterium
ATTCCGAATATCGTATGATCACAAAAGAAGGTTCGGTCGTCTGGGTCAGCGACTCTGCCAACATTGTGCGAGATAACTCGGGTAATGCACTATTCCTGGAAGGTTTCATGCTCGATATCACCGAGCGTAAACAGGCAGAAGAAGCCCTGCGGATCAGTGAAGAGAATTACCGTAATCTGGCAGAGACCTCTGATAGTGCCATTGCCGTGCTGAACCTGAATGGACAGATCCTCTATGCCAACCCAACCTGTATCCGCATCTGGAATGATCCACACCTGGTCGGCAAATCTGTGTATGATCTCTTTACAAAGGAAGTTGCAGATCGTTATCTTGCCATCATGCAGCGGGTCATTAAAGAACATATTATCGACCTGAATGAATTGGAGACTCACATCAACGGAAAAGCGATGTGGTTCCAGGTCAGCATGAGTCCTTTGAAGAGTTCAGATGGCACGGTTAACACCCTTTTATTGAATGCATTCGATCTGACCGAACGCAAACGTGCTGAAGAAGCACAGCGACAGTCTGAGATCCTGTTTTTCAAGGTCTTTCGTTCCAGCCCGATCGGCATCAACATCTTTCGTCTCTCTGATGGGCACTCCTATAATGTCAACGATACGTTTTTGGAGATCATTGGCTATGCACGTGAGGAAGTGATCGGGCATTCCGCCGAAGATTTGAACCTCTTTATAGATGCTGAAGAGCGCAACCCATGGAACGAACAATTACATAGTGGTAGGCGCATTATCAACCAGGATGCCAAGATCCGTCGCAAATCAGGAGAGATTCGAGATTGTCTTGCCGCATTCGATATCATCGAGATCAACGACATACCCATGGTGCTGGTCATCGTAACAGATATCACCGACCGTAAACGCACTGAAGATCAATTAAGACGAAACGAAGAACGCTATCGCAGCACATTAGACAGCATGCTCGAAGGCATTCAGATCATCAACTTTGAATGGCAGTATGCCTACGTCAACGATGCCGTTGCAAGGCAGGGACAAAACACCCCAGAAAACCTTCTTGGTCATTCGATGATGGAAATGTATCCTGGCATTGAACACACCGAACTTTTTGCCATCTTGCGCGATTGCATGGAAAACCGTAAGGTAAAACGTTTCGAGAATCATTTCACCTTTCCAGATGGCACAAGCGGCTGGTTCGAGCTCAACGTCCAACCTGCGCCGGAAGGACTATTCATCCTTTCCATTGACATCACAGAACGCAAAAAAGCAGAAGAAAAACTCCGCAGTTCAGAAGAGCGCTTCCGTTTGATGGCTGAAAACATCGAAGAAGGCTTCTGGATCACCGACCCCTCCAGTGGAGGAGAGATCTACCTCAGCCCTGCCATTGAGCGCATCTTTTGGCGTAACACCGAAGAATTCATGGAAAAACCAACGGCATTTATTGATAGCATCCTGCCGGAAGATGTTCCCCATGTTCTAACCAACATGGAAAGGCAAAAAGTCGGCGAAGCCACCAATATGGAATATCGCATCAGAATTCCAGATGGCTCGGTTCGCTGGATCTGGGATCGGGCGTTTCCAGTCCTTGAGAAAGATGGAAATGTCAAATTCGTAACAGGTCTCACAACCGACATTACCGAACGCAAAGAAACCGATGCCCGCCTTCAAACCCAGTTAAAACGCTTGAGTGCGCTTAACTCCATCGATCGGGCGATCAGTTCCAGCCTCGGCTTGCAGGTTTCTCTCGATGTACTACTGATCGAAGTGATGGCACAACTAGGCGTAGACTCCGCTTCCATCCTTTTGTTGAACGATGCCACCCTCACTCTTGAATACGTGGCAGGTAAAGGGTTCCGTAGCCATTCCATACAATATTCGAGTTTGCCATTTGGGAAAGGATTGGCAGGCAGGGTGGGAGCTGAACGCAAAGCGTTGCACATCCCAAATCTTTCAGAGATCGGTGAAGAATTCTTACGCGCAGACCTTCTAAAAGATGAAGATTTTCTTGAATACTATGGTGTACCTTTGATCGCAAAGGGGCAACTCAAGGGCGTGCTCGAAATATTCAATCGTGAAGCGCTGAACCCCGACCCCGAATGGTTAGACTATCTTGAAACCCTTGGTAGACAGGCAGCCATTGCCATTGAGAATGCACAATTATTTGAAGGCTTGCAAAAATCGAATCAGGAATTGTTCATGGCATACGATGCCACCATTGCAGGCTGGTCGCATGCCATGGATCTGCGCGATAAAGAAACGGAAGGACACACCCAACGGGTGAGCGAACTCACTCTCAAACTGGCTGAACGTATGGGTATCAGTCAACAGGAACAGGTCCATATTCGACGCGGGGCATTACTCCACGACATAGGCAAATTGGGAGTCCCTGATCAAATCCTGCTCAAACCTGGCAAATTGACGGAAGAAGAGTGGGTCATTATGCGCAAGCATCCCACCTATGCGCTCGAAATGTTGATGCCCATTTATTATCTGCGACCTGCATTGGATATTCCATATTGCCACCACGAAAAATGGGATGGCACCGGCTATCCACGCGGATTGAAAGGGGAAGAGATCCCGCTTGCCGCACGGATCTTTGCCGTTGTAGATGTGTGGGATGCGCTCCGCTCGGATCGCCCCTACCGAGATGGCTGGTCTCCCGAAAAGACCCGCGATTACATCCTGGCTGAATCTGGCAAACACTTCGAGCCTAAAGTGGTGGAAATCTTTATGGAACTGCTGGAAGAACTCCCAAACCTGTAGCTTACAACAAGAAACAAAACATCCCTTGATAAATCAAGGGATGTTTTGTTTAAGATAAATTTTTATTTGAACATGATGGTTAGTTCATATGAGCCACTGTTATCCTGGCATTCCCAATCATTAACAGAGAAGTAAAGCTGCCCATCTTTTGTAGCGGTATATTCCAGTTCTGTGCCAACAAAAAAAGCATCGAGATCCTCTAACCGCCCAACCAACGCTCCATACCCCACACCCTGCACTGGACATTGAATCGCACCACAAATGCTGACCTGACCTTCTGGTCCGCTGCTGCTGCCCTCTGCTCCAGCCCATGTATTGACAGTCCCAGTTGCGGTGATCAAAACCGTTTGTCCGGTCTTAACGCTCACTTCTGAATTCATCCAACAAGCTTCGCCAGGCACACTGACTTCAAAGGAAGGTAATTCTGATGGACGAGGTGTTGCCGTAAATTGCGGAACAGATGCAGTCAGAGTTGCCTTAGCATTCGCGCTTTGGGCAGTGGCGGTTTGATCTTTAAAGATGGATGCTGCCACTTGCGTTTCCAATTTTCCGGAGGGCGTTGGTTCTATTTGGGTTGCAGCAGGGACAGACAAACAAGCGAG
>JBEBCV010000347.1:0-9118 GCA_041157505.1 Chloroflexota bacterium
CTCGTTCACGATGCCGTGGAACAATATCGAACAGAACATCCTGAAATCTTGAACCATGGCAGTAATGCCACCGAGCGCGAAACAGCGATCCTTTCCGCGCTGGTCAAAGAGAAAATCATCACACAGGCTCAGGCAGATGCGTTTACAGGTATTCATGATCGGCTGGGCTCTTCAGGGCTTATGCCGTAATCACAAAAGGAAAATAAAATGCCAATCCCATATCTCATCACAACTTTGTTATATACGCTTGTCGCGTTGTTCATTGCGGCGGACGCGTCACTCGTCAGCATGAATCTGCTAAGCGCCTTCCCCGCGTTGCGCTGGGTGCGCGTACACTTCATCACACTGGGGATCATCTCGCAGGTTGCGTTTGGGTTGTTGCCCATCTTGATCGCATCTCTCGCTAAAAAGCAGAAACCCGCCATGCGTTGGGACATCTGGCTGACTCTCAATGCGGGCTTTGTCGCGTTGGTGGCAGGTTTTTCAGGAGTAAACCAGGCAATGATCTTCACAGGCGGCACGCTCATCTTTGTTGCCGCCACGCTCCTGCTCATCCAGCTCTGGAACGTGCGTGGCGGTGACGCTCCCGCCAGCATCAAGTTCTACATCACGGGTGTATTCTATCTGCTCGTTGGCATCATCATCGGCACGGGCTTGTGGCTCAATTGGAGCGATGCCCTCTACATCAAAGTCCCGCTCGAAGCGCACATCCACGCCAACTCATGGGGTTTCATGTCGCTCGTCTTTGCGGGCTTGCTCGTTGATTTCGTCCCGATGGTCACAGGTCGCGCACTCGGTGGGAAGAACGCCGTCACTTATATCTATTGGGGCATGACGCTCGGTGCATTCGGTCTCGTATTGGGTCCGTGGCTCGGCGGAAGCCTGCCTCCCACCGTTTCAGGTTTGGTCTTACATTTGAGTTCAACGATCTGGATGGTAGTCTTGCTGATCAAAGCCTTCAAGCAAAGCGGTAAGTTGAACAGCGCAGGCTCATGGCATTTGGTCTCTTCCTATATGTGGATTATCGCCCCGATCGGGATGGCTCCGTTTATCATGCTCGGAATTGTTGAAGGCGGACCCATCGAATCAACAGCGCCTCAAGCCTTGATTTATGGCTGGGTACTGCAATATGGCATTGCCCTCATCCCATACATTGCCCGCCGATTCTTCCTCAAAGAGGAGAATCCACAACTTGGCGGAAGTTGGCTGAGTCTCATCTCCGCAACATTGGGAAGCATCTTCGTGTGGGTCAGTATCTTCATCGTCCCTGCGAGAGGCGTGTTGTATGGCATTGGCTTCGCGCTGTACGCCATCGTTTTGATTCCCCCTGTCAAGGAATTATTCGAGATCGCGCGCGATGGCTTGAAGAAAATTGAAGCGCACTAAATCTGCAAAGCAAAAATGAAACACTAATGAATAAATTACTCAACAAATGGTTTCGCCAAATCCATCGCTGGATCGCAGTGCCCACCGCATTATTGATCCCAGTGGCGGTCATCATCAAATTGGCTGGCAATTCAGAAGTAGTTGTACTTTGGGAGAAATGGGACAAACTTCCATCCGTGCTCATGCTGTTCATGGCGATCACGGGTGCGTATTTGTACCTGCTCCCTTACATTGTAAAGGGACAACGAAATAAGAAGGCTCAGGAATCCGTTCGTTAAATTCCTGCCATTCAGAGTAAATCAAGTTGCCTTACAAATTGTCACCCTGAGCGATAGCGAAGGGTCTCGAAGATAATCGTAGAGACACTTGCTCCAGCACGCAAGTGCAGGTGTGCTTCGCTTCGCTCAGCATGACATGTTTTAGGTATTAGACGATTAAGATGACCCTGAATAATTCTCGAACAGGCTATTGCAAAGAAAGGTAAAGCATGAGCACATTCATGACCAAACTCCCATCCATCCTCGCCTTCCTTATCAGCATCATGTCCATCTTCGCAGGTGGGATGGTCATCCGCGGCTGGAGACCTGGCTATTCTGTCCTGTCGTGGCTTCCCGTTTACAACTTCGTTGTCGGCTTGCTGACTCTCATCCCTGCCTACTTGCTCTGGATCAATAACCGCCACGCGACGACCGCGTCCATCGTGACCTTCGCTATTCACACCATCGTCCTCTTGACCCTGTTGACCGCCTTTCGTGGTCAGGCAGCAACACAAAGCATCGGCGCGATGTCGTTCCGTGTGGTCGCGTGGATCGTCATCCTCGCGTTGGTGTGGTTCCGACATTAAAAACAGAACATCTGACTCGAAAGACACCCCTATGTCTACTTTATCGGGGCAAGGTCACGATTCCCTTTAGACCATCTGGTGTTGGAGAGACGGGTAAAGTTCTACTGGTTGATGATAATACCCGTCAGTAGCACATGCTCGGCAGAGGGATTCCCCGTCTGAGATGATCTCCCGCTCGTTGATGATCTCTTCTCCACAGTAGGCGCAGTTGACGCGTACACCCGCCCGACTGACAATGTCTTGGATAGGGACACGCAGTCGGACATGCTGAAAATTCAGCAGCTCGTCGTCGGGCATGATTTGATAGGCTTGCAGTTGGGCGAAGTAGTGGCGGGATTCGTTTGGGGCGTAAGCCAAGGCTCGTTGGCGAGAATCCAGCTTTGGAGTAATGCGAAGCGTTTGTTCCGTCTTAACATCAATGAACGTCGCGGCGATCTTTCCGTAATCTTCGACGCGCAGAGTGCGGTGTCCAACAGAACAGCCAGTGGCAGCTTCGATGCCGTCTGCGAAACAGCCATCGGTTTCGATGATGATCACCAGGCGTTTGTCATTACGTGGAAGTTCCAGTCCTAATGCGGACGCTCCCACCAGCCCGATGCGCGCGCCCAACACCTGGCGCGGACATAGATGCGTGTGATGTGAAGAGGAGATGGCAAGGATTTGTTGAAGGTCGTTCATGGTGTTCTCTAAAGGTGTTTCGTAGAACGTCCCGAAGGTTTTTGAACCTTCGGGACGGTTTAACTTCATGCTCAATCGCTGGCGGTGGCTTCGGATGCGGTGTCGTGGAAATCGAGGCGGTGTTCCAAGGCGGGTGAAGCTTTTTGCAAGAGACTCATCACTGTGATATGCAACCAGCCGAAGCTGACGGCGGTGATCACGAACATGAGAAAGAATGTGGATTGAGGGATGAGAGTCAATTTTTGGAAGGATGCAAACATGGGCGGCAGAAAAAACCCACCCAGCGCGCCGAGCATACCGACCAGTCCGCCGACTGCGCCAACGTCTTTTGGAAAATATTCAGGGATGTATTTATACACAGCGGCTTTGCCAACGCCCATGCAAACGCCAATGACAAAAACCCAAATCGTAAACCAGGTGACGTTCATCGAAAATGCGAAGGCTTCGCGTTGACCGCTGGGGTCAACACTGGTTGGAATATCAAGAACAATTTTCCCGCTTGGTAATGACAGGAAGAGACATGCCACAAGCATGAGACCGAAGACCCAATACATCATACGCCGTGCACCGAATTTATCGGAGAGAAAACCGCCAAGAGGTCGCAACAAACTTGCAGGGAAAATAAACAACGTGGTTAGCAATGCGGCGTGTTTCAGTTCCAAGCCGTACACATCCACATAATATTTGGGTAGCCAGACCGAAAGCGCAACGTACGCGCCGAACACCACCACATAATATAAACTGAATCGCCAAACGCGGACATATTTCAATGGCTTGAGCATTTCAAGCATGGGACGGTCTGCGCCAGGGGTGATATCGTGCTTCGGTGTGAAGACCCACATCGCAACTGCCATGACCGCCAATAGGATGCTATACAAAAACGGGACAAAGCGCCAGCCGCCTGGGATGAAGCCGCCTGCGAGTCCTGCCGCTGGAACCAAAGCGATCAAAGTCGGACCGATCAACTTGGTCACGGATGCCCCAACATTTCCCGCTCCGAAGACTCCCAGCGCAAATCCTTTTTGGTGAGTGGGATACCATGCCGAGTTCCATGAAATGCCGATGGAAAAGGAATTGCCAGCCATACCGACAAAGAATGCCCAGATCATCAATTCGGTGTAAGTATCTGCCTGACTCACCATGTACGATGGAATGATAGTTGCCAATACCAACAGCGTGAAAACTTTCCGCCCGCCGAAACGGTCGGCGAGGATGCCAAAGAGCAGACGCCATAATGAGCCGTTCAAGATGGCGATGGCGGCGAGCCAGCTGAGTTGGACATCGGTCAAGCCCAGTTCTTTGCGAATGGGAATCCCCAACACGCCGAACATCAACCACACGGCGAACATCAATGTGAAGCCGATGGTGGAAAGCGTGAGGACGCTGGTTTTGTTATTTTGATTTGTATTCTCTGCGGTCATTAATATATGTCTCTTTCTTTCAACATTGTCTTCATCGTGTCACCCTCCCGAAGGACATCGGGACGATGTGAGCGATAGCGAAGGGTCTCTGAGATAATCGTAGAGATTCTTCGCTCAGAATGACATTTTACGAAGGCTTCTCACAACCTTTGCGGGTGTAGTACCACCAGTTGATGGCAGTGGCGATCACGAAGAATACGACGGTGCCATAGAAAAATGGAAGCGGGGAACCTGTGTTCGTGATGGAAGAACCGATCAGTGTCGAGAAGATGAAGGGTCCGTATGCCGCGACAGCCGCTGTCCAGCCAATGACGCCTGCGCTTTGGCGGGGCGAGTCAGCGAAGATGATGGGGTATTGTCGAAAGGTGGCGGCGTTGCCGATGCCTGTGAAGAGGAACAGGAGCAACATGAAGACTACAAAGAGCGTGAACTGATCCAGCGAGGTGGGCGTGAACAAGCCGAGGAATGCCATCGCCAGCGTGCCGAGGATCAAGGCGATGCCCGTGATGTGAGTCAGAATTGCGCCGCCGTATTTGTCAGCGACGGGACCAAACACAATGCGCGCCAGTGAACCGATCAGTGGACCAAGGAATGCATATTTCAATGGGTCGGGGGCGCCAGGAAAAGTTCCATAGAGTGATTTAATCAACAAGGGGAACGCGGCAGACAACCCTGAGAAAGAACCGAAGGTCATCACATAGGTGATAGTGCAGAACCAGGTGTGCTTCATCCCGAAGATATCCATCTGCTCTTTGAAGGAGGCTTTGATCGGGACGCTTCGCAAATAGACCCATGCCAGAATGCCCATGATGACGAGGAAAGGCGCATACACAAGCGCCGCATTTTGTAGCCAGATAGGTTTGGTCACGTCTTTGACGGTCATCACTTGCGAGCCGCCGACGATGGCAAAGCCGATAATCCACGGGGTGAGGAACTGCGTCAGGCTGACACCGAAGTTACCGATGCCCGCTTGAATGCCGAGCGCCGTGCCTTGTAATTTTTTCGGAAAGAAGAAACGGGTGCTGGGCATGTACGAGGAAAAGTCGCCGCCGCCAAAACCCGCCAAAAACGCCAGCAACATGAACATCCAGAACGGCGTATTGGGATTCATCACTGCCAGACCGATGCCGATGACGGGAAAGAGTTTCAGAAATGTGGTGACAGTGATGATGTGGCGCGAGCCATACAAGGGAATGAGGAACGTGTGCAAGATGCGAAACGTGCCGCCCGCCAAGCCAGGCATCGCCGCCAACCAGAATAATTGCATCGTGCTGAATTTGAATCCAATTTGCGGAATGCGCACGACAATGCCGCTCATCATGAACCATGAGGCGAAGGAAAGAGTCAATGCGAGCGTGGTGATCGTCAGTGTGCGCCAGGCAATCTTTTTGCCAGTCGCTTCCCAGAATTCAGGGTTTTCTGGTTCCCATTGGGTAAGCCAGGTATTGTTCATTATTGTTTGTCTCCGTGAAGTGTTTTATTACGCAGTTTCACTTCAGGCATGTCACCCTGAGCGGTAGCGAAGGGTCTCTACGATAGTCTCAGAGATTCTTCGCTTCGCTCAGAATGACATTGCGTAAGGTGAAGTAGTAAGTTACAAACTTGCCTTCCGCCGAGTCCAAATCACAAGTTGGAATCTCCTCCACAAGTACGAAAGCGGGAAGGTGGCGATATGTACTAATCTGCTAAACGGCATGAGCGCAAACAACACAAAGCCAGAGAGAAAATGGATTTTGTGCGCCAGCGGCAACGCCGTGACAAATTGCGGTGCAGGTTGGAACACCACCAGCGAGACGATCCACGGTGTGGCGGTGTGGATGAACCAGGTGGCGCCCCAGCGATAGGCGAAGGCAAGCACGAGTCCGAAGAAAACCTGCCCAAACAACAGGAACAGCACGATCCAATCTATCGGCGTGGTGATGGCTCGAATTTTGGACGAGACGATCCGACGATAGATCAAGATGGCTAACCCCGCCCACGCCATGATGCCCAACACCTTCCCTGCCAGTTCCGCCAGATAAAGCGTCTCTGGCGTGCTGTGCAAAGCGAACATCACTTTGGGCAGGAAGAAGCCGCCCAAATGAATGAAGGTTGTCGGCAGGATGCCATAGTGCCAGAGCGTGGAGCCCCAGAACTGCAAATCATTTTCCAGGAACTGCGACGACAGGCTGGTGAACGAGTATTGGCTGGTCAGGTAGCGGTAGATCGTCCCGACGATTCCTATGGCGAGCGCTACATATGGGAACACGACGAAGAGCATGATTTCAAGCATGGGTCAATTCCTTTTCAGGGGTGGTAACAAGGAAGAGTTGAAGCGCAGAGAGCAGCCCCACATATGGGTTTTCAGAATCATCGCTAAACACCTTGAGCATTTTTGCCAATGCGGGTTGAACTCCATGACTCAACAGCGCCTGGCAAAACTCGCCTGTGCGCTGGGTCGCATCCAAACCGAGGAAGCGCAAGGTCACAGCGAGATGATCGGGCAGTTCCTGCCCAGCGGAATAGTTATGGGCATGGTACGCCTCATTCAATTGCGCCATGAACGCGCCGCGCTTGTAACTTTCACCGAACAAGTGATAGCCGATATAGGGATAGCAGACAGGTTGCATGTCGAACGTGACGGTGTACAACTCACGCATCTTTTCAAGGGACAATTGGTCGAGCCTGCGAACAAATTTTTCCAACGCTTCAGCCGCTTCGGGATGAACGGCTTGAATCTGTTCCAAACCATGTTGAGCCTGCCCCATCGTTTCAGCGGAGGGATATTCCAACAGAGCGGCGAACAAATCAAACAAGGAAGAAATTGAATCTTTGACCATGTCTCACAAACCTCTCTGTGCGCCCTGGCTTCTACCGAACCCTGATTCGGCTTTGCGCTGTTGCGGGTCGTACAATTCTTCGATGTCGCCTTCACGGCTGTAGGGCGGGATGACGAACCGTTCCTGATAATTCGGGAGGGATGTGAGGTGGTAGATGGCTTCTGCCTCCTCTGCGGTCATGCCTGCTTTGGCGAGGGCGGCATCGGCTTCTTCTTTCGTCACATCGCCGACGGTTTCGGCGCGTTTGTAAATGCGGACAGCGATCATCTTCTGATAAGACTTGATGACCAGTTCGTCGTTGCCAGCCGCCAACGTGCGCGACATATAGCGGACGGGCACGCGGGCATTCTCCAGCGAACTGAACAAATCGGTTTCGACGCGCTGTGTGCCGCTGGGCTGAGTCGCATTAAGGACGGGCAGAAGCGGCGGCACGTAGAACAACATCGGCAGGGTGCGGTATTCGGGATGGAGAGGCAGAGCCATTTTCCATTCCTTGACATATTGATAGACGGGTGAGTTTTGCGCGGCGGTGATCACACCGTCGGGTATGCCGCTCTCTTTTGCGGCGGCAACAACTTGCGGGTCGTGAGGATCGAGGATCATCTCCCGCTGACGCTCGACGAGTTGCTCATCTGGCACTTTGAGGGCATCGGGAATCTGATCGGCGTCATATAACAAAACGCCCAGATAACGGATGCGTCCGACACAGGAGTGGAAGCAGGCGGGGGCTTGTCCCGATTCGAGGCGCGGGTAGCACAGGATACATTTTTCAGACTTGCCGGTTGACCAGTTGTAGTAGGTCTTTTTGTAAGGGCAGGCAGAGACGCACATGCGCCAGCCGCGGCACTTATCCTGATTGATGAGCACCACGCCGTCTTCGGCACGTTTGTAGATCGCGCCCGATGGACACGCCGCCCCACAAGCCGCATTCAAACAGTGATTACAGATGCGCGGCATGTAGAAGTAGAAGAGTTGTTCGATGGAAAAGAGACGCTGTTTTTCCTCCGCGCTCATGGTGGCGAGCAGTGGATCGTTAACCGCGTAGATGTTGGAGCCTCCGAGATCATCATCCCAGTTGGGACCTGATTCGATGTCAATCGGTTTGCCGTCAATACGCGAGATGGGACGCGCCGTGGGCTGGTCATCGCCAAGCGGAGAGTTGAACAGGTCGCCGTATTTGTATGTCCACGGTTCGTAGTAATCGTCCATTGTGGGCATGGCAGGGTTGGAGAACAGGTTGCCGAAGGTCTGCAAACGGTTTTGCAGTTTTAATTTCAACTCGGGGTTCTTCGGCTTGTCATTGAGTTCCCAACCGCCGTGATATTTTTCCTGGTCTTCCCATTGGGTGGGAAAGCCGACGCCAGGCTTGGTCTCGACGTTGTTCCACCACATGTATTCCGCACCTTCACGGTCGGTCCAGATGTTCTTGCAGGCGATACTGCACGTGTGACAGCCGATGCACTTATCGAGATGAAATACCATTGAAACTTGTGATCTGATTTTCATAATTGATTTCCTCTTTTCACCACAAAGGGTCACGACACTTGCACCTGCATGCAAGTGCAGGTGAGGTACACGAAGTAAATGCTTTTGGTTTTCCTTTGTGACACTTCGTGCCCTTCGTGGTAAATATTTTTAGAACTCAGGTTTCCCTGGCAACTTGCGGACCAAAATAAACGTGTCGCGGTTGACGCCTGTCGGACCCCAGTAATTGAAACTGTAGGTGAATTGACCGTAACCGCCGACCATCAACGATGGTTTCAAGTGAACACGAGTGGGACTGTTGTGTCCGCCTGCGCGCTTGTTACCGCGCATCGGTGACTTGGGCACGCTGATTGTCCGTTCAGGTGCATGATAGAGGATGCAGATGCCTGACGGAATGCGCGCACTGACGATGGCACGTGTCACCGTGACGCCGTGATCGTTGTACGCTTCCACCCAGTCGTTATCCACGATGCCGATTTCCTTTG
>JBEBCV010000348.1:0-3311 GCA_041157505.1 Chloroflexota bacterium
TTCGTAAAGGGATTGAAGCGCGCCGCACCCGCAATGAAGGACGCGTCCGTGCTTTGAAACGCTTACGTAAGGAACGCGCTGAACGGCGTGAACTGCTTGGTAAAGTGAAAATGCAGATCGGCACGGAAAAACGTTCGGGCAGGTTGGTGATCGAAGCCGAAAATATCAGTTACGCCTACGCCGAGAAAACGATCATCCGCAACTTCACCACCACCATTCAACGTGGCGACAAGATCGGTATCGTCGGTGCGAATGGTTCGGGCAAGACCACGCTACTCAAGTTGCTCATGCAACAACTTCAGCCTCAAACGGGTGAAATCCGCCACGGCACGAATCTTGAAATTCTTTATTTCGACCAATTGCGCACTCAGCTTGATGAATCTAAATCCGTGCTCGATAACGTCGGGCAGGGACGTGACACCGTCACCATTAACGGACGTACGCGCAACCTGATGGGCTATCTCGAAGATTTTCTCTTCACACGCGACCGCGTCCGTGCCCCGATCACTGCACTTTCAGGCGGCGAGCGCAATCGCCTTTTGCTGGCGCGTCTCTTTGCCATGTCCGCCAACCTGCTCATCCTTGATGAGCCAACCAACGACCTCGATATTGAAACGCTTGAAATTCTCGAAGACCTGCTGCTTGACTACGAAGGCACGCTATTGCTTGTCAGCCATGACCGTGCATTTCTCAATAATATCGTCACCAGTACTTTGATTCTTGATGGGTCTGGTGACGTGAAAGAATTCGTTGGGGGATATGAAGATTGGCAAAAACAATTGGATGAAGTTCCCGCCTCTCGTTCCACGCCGAAGCCTCCCTCGACCACCCAAACAGAATCCAAGTCTGATAGCAAGCCTGCTGCACGCAAGTTAAGTTATAACGAAAAACGCGAGCTCGATGAACTGCCGCAGCGGATTCAAAAGCTCGAAGAAGAACAGCACCAACTCACGGTCAAGATGGAAGCGCCTGCTTTTTATCAGCAGGAAGGTTCACTCATCACTCAAGCTGTTGAGCGGCTGGAACAGATCCAAAAAGAACTCTCCCAGGCGTATGAACGCTGGGCAGAGTTAGAGTCCTAAGATCAGCCGCTCATCAAACTCAAATAGACGGTATTACTGCGGCTGCTGTAGCCTGCCCAGATCAACTTTTCATTGACCTTGTATTCTTTCAGCATCACCGATCGGTCGTTTTCAACGATGCTGGACTTTCCATTAGGTAGGCTGACTACTGTAACTTGTTCGTCACTGGCGTTTCCAGTAAGAGCAAAGTTTTCGACGACTCTTTGCAGGATGGTTTTCTCTTCAGATTGCATAATATTTTCCTTAAGTGGCATTTTGAGACAATAATTTTTGCAGTTCATTCTCTGCATCGTGAGGGTGGATCGAAAAGATAAAGCTCCATTCACCGATCAGAGATTTTTGCACACGCCGCATGATCTCTTTATCGTACTCGCTCCATGTGCGATGTTTACGAATGGCGGATAGATCTCGAATGACCTTGCAAAGTGTTTCAGCGGTTCCGTCTTTTAGCAGTTCTATCAAATATTGGTTACGCTGACGTCGATCGATCGGCAACTCTTCAGGTGGATTCGTCAACATTTTGAACAGCTGGTCGAACTCTTTCCTGCTTGCTGGTTTGCGAAGGCGTTTGCTTAAACTTTCATCTGCTGGAACCCAGATCGTGAGATCTCCGATCTGAACTTGATAGTAACGAATGTCTTGTTCCCCAAAAGAGCGCTTTTCAATGGTTGTAATCTGTCCCAACCCATGCGTACAATGGACGACCCACTCGCCTGGTTTAAAATCCATAAGAACTCCTTTGTAGTTAATGGGAAAAAAAAGGCACCAGCCCGACAAAAGGACTGGCGCTTGGACACGGTCGATCTGTTATATATATGTAATTATACACCCGATATCACTCGAAACATGCCTGATGCTCTTAGTTTTGAGGTTGATCTTGATCCTTGATATAGCTTTCTGCAATTCTGGCTTTGTATTTAGTGATTTCTGACCTGACCGCCGGATTGAGGTTGAACGTCAATGGATAAAGCAGGTAGTAAATTTCTTGTACCGTGAAGATGGGCTGTTTCTGAATGAACTGATGGAACGCGATCGGGTCTGCATCAATGGACATCAACTCATCCATTTCATCTGAATATAGATTGGTCTTGATCCGTTTATAAACATCGAGAATTGTTGCGTTCTGGTTTTTGCTCAATTCGCCTTTCAGGTCGTAATCACTTTCGATCTCTTCAAGGATCCAGGCGGTATGGAGCGGCCATTGTTCCGTGAGCAGGATCCAACGAATGATCTTCTCATGCTCTTGAAAGTTGGATGGAAATAGAAGTCTGACGAACCGATAGATATTCACGATCCGCTTGATCTTGCGCGGGTTTTCAATAATGTCATCCACGCAGCGCTTGAGGGCTTCGCGCTCAGGTTTGGTGAACGTGACTGGGACCGCTTCAGTTCGGATTTGAGAAACAGGCTTTTCCACCGGTGTTGAGGTGGGTGACCTTTGTTCGGTTGGCGTTTCCTCCTTTTTGATATCTGGGATACGCTCGTCAGAATCCGGATCCATTTCCTTATTTACGGCAAATTTTGCTTCAACCTGTTCTTTCTCTTCCTTGCTCCATATCAATGAGTCGATATAGTTGCCGATATCCCTACGGTTTGCAAAGGGGATCACAAAGGGCATTTGAACGATCTTGTCGAGATATTCATACCCATTAATGCCTGCTTTGACCAGGACGCTACCGTAATTCTCTTCTATGGCGCGGACGATTACGCGCGCATCGATTCCAAGAAAAACAACGAAGGGGGAACCGTCACGGTCGGCAAGGAGTAACATGACAGCTTGCAATACTTCCACTGCCTTACGATGTTCACAGCGATCGAGATCATCAATGAACAACACCACACGGGTTTGTCGATTTCTATTTCTACTCTCAAGCAGTTGAGTGATGAAACCGATCTCCGCTTTGATATCCGCCATGATACCGATCTGATCACGAAAATCAGGCTTGGAGGCGAGCTTTTGCAGGTTTGCAGCTTGAGACATGAACAAAGTATCGCCAAATTCTCGCAGCGCAGACCATAAAATAGGCAAAGTAGCGAGCAGCGATCCGCCAACAACGGATACACTGACTGCCTGCCCGGCTGTATTCATTGCTTCCCATGTGGACTGTATATTTGCGAAATCAGTAAGAAGGCTAATGATCAGAGCGGGAATCGCATAAAACAAGAACACTCCAACCGCTTTCGGGAATAACCTTCGAATTGCCTTCCACAACCTGTAGAAATGGGTGC
>JBEBCV010000349.1:0-11977 GCA_041157505.1 Chloroflexota bacterium
GGGACGCTCAACAAGTTGGGAATGCTGAAGAAGATTCCGGTCAATGCAGGGGAGAGGGAAGCGCCCACAGATCGCGCGATAGCGGTCACGCCTGCAGCGGCGGACCGTTCGTCTGGAGCCACAACAGCCATCGTGTAGGATTGACGCGTGGGTACATCCATTTGAGAAATACTAAAGCGCAGGAGTAGGAGTCCGATCGCGAGAGGCAGGGAAGGCATCAGCGGTACGAGGATCAAAAGAATGTTGGATGGGATGTGCGTGAAGACCATCGTGTTGATCAGCCCGATCTTCTCAGCAAGTTTGACGGCAAGCAGTGAGGAGATGCCTGCCAGAATATTCGCACCAAAGAAGATGCTGCCAAGGATGCCCGAGTCCACGCCGAATTTGACATGGAACCAATAAGCGATCATGCTTTGCACGATAAGCCCGCCTGCGAAAGCATCCAGAGCAAAAAAGCTGCTAAGTTTGAAAACAACTTTGCGCGATTGATGCAGCCCCAGAACTTTCTTTGCATGGTTGGTTTCGTTCTTCACTTCGATGGCGGGGGAAATTTGCATGAAGAGAATGGCGATCAGAAAACCGCCCACGGCATAGCCCGTCAGAATATAGCGATATGAATCGAACGCAGACCAGCCAGAAGCTTGCAATAACTGCGCCAGCCAGCCGCCTGTCAGCGCGCCAATAGCAGTGGAGAATGAACCGGCGAGGTTGTACCATGCGAAGACTTTAGTGCGCAGCTTGTCATGCACGAGTTGACTCAGCCCCGCCTGCTCCACCGAAAGGAAGGGACCGATCTCATTGCCGCTTGGGCTAATAACCCCAATGATGGCGGCGATCATCAGAACGATGAGATTATTGGTGAGCAGAAAAACGATACCTGCCCCAAGCATCAGCAAGGCACCGATGATGAGCGTTTTCTTTCTCCCGAAGCCATCGGCATGGGTGGTGAGATAGAGCGAGATGCCTGCATCTCCAGCGAGCGTGAACGTGAAGAGCAAACCCGCTTGCTGCTCGGTGAGACCTGCTTCAGAGAGATACAGCACGAGTACGACGGATAAAAATCCGTAACAGAACATGCGGATGATGCGCGTGGTGAAAAGAAGGGGGATGTCTAGTGTGGGCTTCATTCCAAATTCCTCTTTCTCAATTATATGCCCGCCTTTCCATGTCTCGAAGGTGTGCCTTAATTCCCCTATTAAATCAGGGGAAGCCTCCTCTAACCTCAAACAGTGAATCTCCATAAACTAGGGATGGATATATGAAAAGATCATAAGAGCGAATATCGCATATATCGCCGATAAATATTAATGAGGAGTTTCACCATGAAAAAACTGATGTCTATTTTGTCCCTGATCGTTTTGGCATCCATGCTGCTTACTGCATGCGGAACCCCCGCTACAGAAGCGCCGGTTGTCGAAGAACCTGTTGCCACCGAAACTGCAACAGAAGCCCCTACCGAAGCACCTGCTCCCGCATTTGATGCACCCAAAGGCGCCTTGGTTGCCTACCCAGTAGATGCCGCCCCCACTCTCGACGGTGTTGCGGATGATGCCATGTGGGCAAATGCCGAAGCGATCGAGATCGAAGTTCAGAACGGCTTCAATAATTTCGAAACCAAAGCTGAACTCAAGGCTGTTTACACTGCAGATACCGTGTACTTCCTTTTGAGCTACGAAGACCCAACCGAGTCTTTCTACCGCTCTCCCTGGGTAAAGCAGGAAGATGGAACCTGGAAACAGGACAAGGACCCGAATGACAAGGGCGGCGACAACAATCTGTATTATGAAGATAAGTTCGCCATGATCTGGAACATCAATAACAGCATTGCTGAATTCAATGACAAGGGTTGTGCCACTGCCTGTCATGACGGCGAAAATGCTGATGTGAAACCTTACGGCAACAAGTACAACGAGAATGAAGGCGAATTGGGCGATATCTGGCACTGGAAATCCGTCCGAAACTTGAACCAGATCGATGACCAATATCTTGATGCAACCCGCTTCGATGCTGAAAAAGCCAAGGAAGCTGGACGCAAGAGCGATGCCAAAGACTCTGGTGGTTACTCTGATAACTTCGCCAGCATGCCTGACCCCAACGACTCCACCAAGACCGTTCCCGACAAATCCATGCCTGGCTTCATCTCCTCTGGTTACGATGCAACTACTGGTTACCCCGGCTATATTCTCGACAGCGAAAAAGTGGCTGTGACCAAGGAAGAACTTGACGCCATGCCTGCTGGCACCATCATCCCTGGCATTGTCAAATCTGAGATCGTTGGTGACCGTGGTCAGATCTCTGCCGGATGGAAATGGGCAGATGGCAAGTGGACCATCGAATTCAGCCGCGCGCTCGTCACCGGTTCTGAAACCGATGTGCAATT
The DNA here is from genome assembly GCA_041157505.1 of Chloroflexota bacterium. Taxonomy (GTDB): domain Bacteria; phylum Chloroflexota; class Anaerolineae; order Anaerolineales; family Villigracilaceae; genus Villigracilis. The sequence goes on from JBEBCV010000349.1 coordinate 2,381, forward strand.
CAATGACCTGACCGCTCAATACTTCTTCGGTCTCGCCATCTTCGAAAATGCCCAGGTTCGCCATGCCTTCCAATACGGCGTCTCCAGCATGGTCTTCATGCCCCGCTAATTAAAATTCTTTCTCCTTTGAAAACGGAGCGCGAGATTTTATCTCGCGCTCCGTCAATTTATTCCCGTCCCATTCTCTCGAACAAATGATGTTCGTAAGCATATGCCGCAAGCTCGATACGGTTGTTTAAGTGCAATTTCTCGAACATGTTGCTAACGTAATTCCCAACGGTCTTTTCGCTTAAATTCAACAGCGACGCGATCTCGGCATTGGTCTTGCCTTTTGCAAGATGCACCAAAACATCCATCTCCCGATCAGATAGTTCACGGAAGGCGTCTTCCTGCGCCTTGCGATCCGCCTCGCGGACACGACTTAACAATCGCGCCGTGGTCGATGGATCGAGCAACGCTTCACCCCTCGCCGCAGCCTGGATCGCGCGTATCAGCTCTTCATTCCCAACTTGCTTCAGCACATACCCAACCGCGCCCGCACTGATGGCGTGCATCACCAATTCATCATCGGCGAAAGAGGTTAACATCACCACTTTAACGTTGGGAAATTTCGCCGTCACTTGCCGGGTGGCTTCAATGCCGCCCTCACCAGGCAGACGAATGTCCATCAGCACCACATCAGGTATAAGAGACGCAACTTCACGTACGGCCTCGGCGGCGGTGCTGGCTTCCCCTATCACTTCCATATCCGGCTGGTCATTCAATAAGGTCATCAGACCAAGGCGGACAATATCATGGTCATCCACTAAAAGAATGCGGGTTTTTGTCATCTAATCCTTCCACGGAACTTCCAGGGTAACAAGTAAACCTTTGTTATTCTCAAATTCGATTTTACCGTTGAGCAGACGCGTGCGGTCACGCATGTTTCTTAATCCATATCCATTCTTCAATTCAAGCGGGAACCCCTTGCCATTATCTTGAATATGAATGAGAAGCAGCTCACCCTTGTCTTTGGCGCGGATAATCACACTATCTGCCTGTGCATGTCGCACAGTATTCGCCATCGCCTCGTTGACGATCGCCAGCAAGTGCCCTGTCCGCCGGTCAGACATACTTTTCTCATTGGGTAAATCCGCTTGTACTGAAACTTTGATCATCGAGTTGTAATTCGGATCTTCTGCGATTTCATGCAACAGAATCGAAAGCGGTCTGCTGGGTGTCTGTGTGTGGGCATGTAGTTCGGCGAGGTTGCGGCGTAGGTCAAGGATCGAATCGCTGAGTACGCTCACGGCACGTTTGAGGCGTTTGCCCAGTTCGCTTTGCGGGTCCGCGATGCGTTCCGCCGATTCCACTAATAATCCGGCGGTGTACACCTTTTGAATGGCGCCATCATGCAAATCACGGGCGAGGCGTTCATGTTCAGCGTTGATGATCTGCTGCTGTTCCAATTGTTCGATGCGTCGCTCGGTTTCGAGATCAAAAATTTCCAACGCGCGGATCAACGTAAAAGCGATCAATGCTCCAAACAACGAACGGAATACCATTGGCGGGGCGCCTGTAAAATCTTCGAAGGTTTGAGTGTTCAAAATATTTCCGGGGAAGAATTCTACAGGGGGTGGGGTTGTACCGGCAAGCAATGTATAGAGCATCAGCGAGACCCCGGCAACCTGGAACATTTTCACGATCTTGGGCACATTGAGCGGTGCAATGCGCTGAAGGGTGTGCGCGCGTAACCCATAGGCTGCAAGCAACCCGCCGGGAAAACCGATCAGGTATCTTGCAAAAGCATTTGCTATCCGTCTCCATTCAACATCAAGCGGGTCGCCAGGAAAAAGGATAAAAGCAAAAACGACCCAGACCACAAAGGCAACGATGGTCTCCCAATGCAGCCCACGCGAACGCCTGCTGGAAGGCATAACGGCCACACCGAACTCGAAGAGACAGAGAAACGATACTGCCAACAAAAGCTTGTGAAAAAAATACAACAGTTGTTCAGTGTTCTCAGATAAATACTCCGCCTGAATGGGAATGAACAGGTCGCCCCACTCGTAAAAGCCATGTGTGATCCCAAACGCTGCCAGCCAACGCAGACTGCGCGCCAGGTCGAGCCGCGAAGAACGACGCGTTTGCAAAATGATGGCAAAGCCCAGCAGGAAAAAGACCAATCCATAAACGAAAAGGATGATCTCACGGTTGAGTTTGAAAAATTCAGAGAGAGTGATCACGATATATCCTAGAACAATAATACTCCCACTCCCCCTGCTGCCAGCACCACGATGGCGGTGAGCCATTTGGATTTGGACAGGAAGAGCGTGGTGAGAGCGGTGGCGCAGATCAAGAACGCGGGCAGGCTGGTGAGGGTCTCGCGCAAAATTCCAATGGCGGTGAAGGTGATGAGACCGACGACCCCGGCGGTGACTCCGTCTAAGAAGGCGTGGGCAGATTGGTTTTCAACCAGCCGTTCGAGTTGGTCATGCCCGAGCATGGTGAAGGCGAAGGCTGGGGCAAATACGCCAAGAGTGATGACGAATGCGCCAAGCGGACCGCCGCCAAGATAGCCGACAAAGGTCGAGAATATGATGAGCGGTGCGGGCAATAGGCCAGAGAGTGCGAGACCGTCGAGAAATTGCGCGTTGGTCATCCATGCGCCAACTTCGACGGCATCGTGTTGAATGAAGGGGATGGCGGTGTATGCGCCGCCGAACGTCAGCAGACCGGCGCGCAAGCCGGAGAAGAACAAGTATGGGATGGTGGTGGCGCGAATGGTCGCGGACTCTGTCGGGGGGATGAGTGGGGAGGGAAACGTTACGGCGTAGAAAAAAATCAGAAGGGCTGAAACCGTTCCAAGCGTCAGGGCGAGACGGGGTTTTTCTCTTGCAACGAGGGCGTAGATGAATCCACCGATCAACAACGGGACGAGAAAATTCACATCCGCCAGTTGTGTGAGCGCGGCAAAGATGGCGATGCCCCACAGCCATTTGTTCGTGTGCAGGGCATGCGAGCCGATGCGATGCACCGCGCGAACAATGAGCGCAGCGACGGCGGGCTGCATTCCGAAAAAGACCGATTGAAGTGCGGGGGAATTGATGCCGTAGGTGACGTAGACCCATGAGAGCGCGAACATCAGCACGAAGCCAGGCAGCATGAAGCCAAGTCCGGCGAGAAATGCGCCGACGCGACCGCGGGCGAGCATGCCGAAGTAGACGCAAAGTTCGTGCGCCTCAGGACCCGGGAGGGCTTGATACACGGCTAGGACACGGTTGAAACGCTGCGGGCTGATCCACTTTTCTTCTTCGACGAGTTCGTGGCGGATCATGGCGATCTGTGCGACGGGACCGCCCCAGGCGAGCAAGCCGAATTTTAGAAAGCGCAGAAAGATGCTCCATAAACTTTGCGGCGGGATATTGGGGGTTTCAATGTTTGACATGCTGCTCCTGTGTGAAACGAGCTGCGTGATTTTATCAAGTAAAATCAGCCCCGTATGAAGGAATACATCTACTCCCGCAACGCCGTCCATGAAGCCTTGCTCGCCAAGCGCAGGCAGATATTTTCGATAGAAATTGCCGAAGGGGCGCAGGAAAAAGGCACATTAGCCGAGATCGTTAAAATCGCGCAACAGAGAAAGATCAAGCTCTTTCGCGTGCCGCGCCCCAAGTTAGACAAGGTCAACCAGCATCATCAAGGCGTGGTGGCGGAGGTCAGCGGCTACCCGTATGCCGATGTGACCGACATCATCGACAACGCCAAAGACGAGCCGCCATTCATCCTCATTCTCGATTCGCTGCAAGACCCGCAGAACTTTGGTACGCTCATCCGCACCGCGGAGGCAGTGGGTGTGCATGGCATCATCATTCCGCTGGCACGCTCGGTGGAAGTGACTCCATCTGCGGTGAATGCTTCATCAGGGGCAAGCGAGCACATGCTGATCGCCAAGTCGAATCTATCGCAGGCGATGGATGCACTTCGAGATGCAGACGTCTGGCTGGTAGGGTTGGACCAAGCCGGGGCGGAGGTGGAGGCGGGTTCTCGTCATCTCAAAGGCGCGTTGGGTCTGGTCGTTGGGTCTGAAGGTGAAGGCATCCACGAGTTGACTCGCAAGAAGTGCGACATTGTGTTGAAGTTACCGATGAAAGGCAAGATCGAATCGTTGAACGCCGCGGTAGCCGGGTCGGTGGCGTTGTATCTGGCATATCTTTTGAGGAAATAATGGCTGTCTTTCATCCCCCTGCATCTAGCACCGAAGAAATGAACAAAGCGCTTGCCGAGTTGAGCGCAAAGAAAGATGCCTGGCTTGCGGTGAGCGTGAAGGAACGCCTTGCCATTCTGGATGTGATTGCGCGCAATCTCAACGCGGTTGCCGAACGCTGGGTGCATTTCAGCGCTGAGGCGAAGGGCTATGGCGCGGGGCATGCAGCGGAAGGCGACGAGTGGGCGATGTTCGCCGGAGTGCCGCGCAACATTTTGCGCCTGAAAGAAGTGTTGAACGATGTGATGAAACACGGTCAGCCCAAACTGCCGGGTGGATTTGTGACCCGCAACGGGCAGTTGACCGTTCAGACCTTTCCGCTTCAATCGTGGGAGAAGTCTATTTTTGCGAACTATCGGGCGGATCTTTGGCTGGAGCCGGGTGTGAGTGAAGCCGAGGCGCTGGCGAGTCAGGCGCGTATCTATAAGGACAAGCAACAGCGCGGCACATTGGCGCTCGTGTTGGGCGCGGGCAATGTTTCGATGCTGGTGCCATGTGACATCACCAGTAAGTTGTTCCTTGAAAATCAAGTGGTGCTATTGAAGATGAATCCCGTCAACGATTATCTGGGACCCTTGATCGAAGAAGCCTATCGTCCGCTGATCGAGCGTGGTTTTTTGAAACTGGTCTATGGCGGCGCGAAGGAAGGTGCGTACCTGTGCCAGCACGAAGCTGTGGATGTGATCCACATGACCGGCTCGGATAAGACTTATGACGCGATCGTGTTCGGTTCGCGTGAGAACAAGCAGGCACGCCAACCGCTCATCACCAAACCGGTCACAGCCGAATTGGGCGGTGTCAACCCGTTGATCGTCGTCCCCGGCGATTGGACGGAAGCCGAAATTTATGAACAAGCGAAGCAGGTGGCGTTCTGGCTGGTGGTCAATGCTGGTTTCAATTGTCTCTCGCCGCGTGTCATCATTACTCACAAGGGTTGGGCGCTGCGTGAAGCATTCTTGGACGCGGTCGAGTCGGCGTTGGGAGAGTATCTCGTTCGCAAAGCGTATTACCCGAATGCCAAACGTTTTTATGATGAGTTCACATCCGCGCATGCCAATGCCAGGCAGATCGGTCAAGCCGGAGAGGGCGAACTGCCGTGGACGTTAATCCGCGACCTCGACCCAACCAACAAAGACGATATCGCTTTCCGTTCGGAGGCGTTCTGTGGTTTATTCACAGAGACAGCACTCGATGCTGCCGATGCGGGTGAGTTCATCCACAAGGCGGTGACCTTCGCCAACGAAACGCTGTGGGGTAATCTCGCGGCGTATATCCTCGTCTCTGATGCTTCTCAAACAGATGCCGCAGTCAGTGCGGCACTGGAGCAGGGTATTGCGGATCTGAAATACGGCACGGTATGTGTCAATTTGTTTGCCGGGCTGACGTATGTGTTCTCGTCTGCGCCATGGGGTGCATACCCGGGCAACAGCATTTATGATGTGCAGTCGGGCATTGGTAATGTGAACAATCTGTTCATGTTCGAGAAGGTGCAGAAGGGTGTGTATCGCGCGCCCTTCAAAAAGCAGCCCGATACGACTACCAACACGCCAGTCTATGTTGCATCCACGCGGGCGATCGCGGGTCTGTTCGGCAAGCCGTCATTCATGAACATTGTGCGCTTGATCCTCGCAAGTATGAAGAAGTAATAACGCATCACGGAGAAAACATGCCTCAGGGAACGTATCATTTTCCAAAAGGATTTTTATGGGGAACGGCGACCGCTTCGCATCAAGTGGAAGGCAATAATACTAATAACAATTGGTGGAAGTGGGAACAGGAAGGTCACACCAATGGTTCGGCGGCGGTGGCTGCCGATTGGTGGAGCGGACGCTGGCGCGAGGATTTCGACCGCGCCGCCGAAACAGGGCAGAACGCACATCGTCTTTCGGTAGAGTGGAGTCGTATTCAGCCGACACCCGATACATGGGATGAAGAAGCGCTTGAAAAATACCGTACCATGCTGCGCGGGTTGAAGGAACGCGGCATTATGCCAATGGTCACCTTGCATCATTTCACTGACCCGTTATGGCTTGGCGAAATGGGCGGCTGGGAAACGGAAGAGGTTGTTCCACTGTTCGAGAAATATGTTCGCAGGACGGTGGATGCGTTGAAGGAATATTGCACCTTGTGGTGTACCATCAATGAGCCAACCGGCTATGCTTTGAACGGATATGTCACCACGGGTGTGGACTCCTTCCCGCCCGGTAAAAATGATATGAAGCTGGCAATGCGAGTCCATGCGAATCTGATTCGCGGACATGCCGCGGCGTATCGTGCCATCCATTTGCTGCAGCCAGAAGCGCGGGTGGGCATTGCGCATCATTATCGTCCAATGATGGCATATCATGCCTGGTCACCGCTGGACCGTCTCCTTGCCAATGCTTTCAATACCACAGTTAATTTGAGCTTTCCTTTGGCATTGGCAGATGGTGTGATGCGCTCTCCCATTGGCTCGGTGAAAATTCCCGAAGCCAAAGGTACACAAGATTATTTCGGGTTCAATTATTACACGCGTGAATATGTCACTTTCGACCTGCGCCACCCCAATACTCTGTTTGGACGTCACTTTTATAACAAGAAGGCAGAGTTGAGTGACGATGGTTTCATTGCGATGGAACCGATCGGAATGTATGAAGGCTTGAAGTGGGTTGTGAGGACTTTCCCCAACCTGCCGATCCTTGTCAGTGAAAATGGTGTCAACTCAGCCGATGACTCCATGCGTCCGCGTTACACGGTACAGCACATCCATGAGATGTGGCGGGCGGTGAATTTTAATTGGCCCATCAAAGGCTATTTTCACTGGTCGCTGGTGGATAACTTCGAATGGAGTTTTGGATGGAAGTACCGCTTCGGGCTTTGGGGCTTGGATGTGGACACCCAAAAGCGCATCAAACGTCCCAGTGCGGATCTGTATGCGGAGATCTGCAAGGAAAATGGGATCTCATCTGAGATGGTGCAGAAATATTGCCCCGAGGTGTTTGAAAAGTTGTTTCCCGCATAATAAGAATGTCACCCTGAGCGGAGCGAAGGGTCTCTACTCATGAAGTCAGAGACTCTTCGGTCGCGAAGAACACGCTCCCTCAGAGTGACATAGCAGTAATTTACAAAATAAAGGGTGGACTGGTCAGCAGGTAATTCTCAAATTTTCCAAACGGTTTTTCAGACATGATCGAGCCAAGGAAGCCTTCGAGATGGTAGCCTCGTTTTAGCAGGTGGCTGATGGCGTTGGTATTGATGGTGGGAACTTCAAAGCCTACAATCGAGGCACCCATTGTATGAGCTTCGTTTTCGGCATGCGCAAGGATGGCCGGGAAATCTTCCTTCTCAAGTAATGCGAAGGGACCGTATAGGTCGCGGTGAATATAGCCATACCCGACGACTTGTCCGCTGCGTTTGTAGAAATACAACTTGCGGTCGCGGGTCAGGAATTGGTGGTCAATGTCTCGGCGGAAGCCAAGGATCGAGAGGTCGATCCGGCCCAAGTCGTCGAAGGAGGCGGGCGAAGCTTCCGCTGTTTCAATGACGAGGTCTGTTTCGAAGGTCTGCGGTTCGGGGGCGCGCTCAAAATAAAATTCGGTCATGAAAGGGTACACGCCAGCTTTGAGGTAACGTGTTTGAGCGCGGATATCGGGGGTGGCGATAATGGTGCGATGCGGCACGTCATCGGGGAAGGCGCGTTGGAGCAATTCTTTGCCCACGCCCACAGACTGGCTGCCCGGCACGACGAAGAACTCGGTAAGTTCACGGTGATTGCCGCGTAAAATGCTGCGGGCATAGCCTATGGCTTCGCCATCTTTTTCAGCGATCCAATAATTGTCGCTGGTGTTGGTGAGATGTTCCCAGAAGGTGCGGCGGCTTTCCCAAAGTTCTTCCATCTTTTGCGGGTCGTTGCCGCCGGTGATCGCCATTACGCCGGTGCGTTTGCTGAAATCCTCAAGCGATCGGCGAAAGATGGTGAAGGTGGTTAAGTTATCGTCTGGTGTGGCACGGCGGTAGGTAATGGTCATAAGTTTTCCTATGGATAAAGATCTAATTTGCAGCGATGATCACCCGGTTCTTACCAGTTTGTTTTGCTTGATACATGGCTGTATCAGCAGCACGCAAGGTGGAAATGATATTGTTGCCATGGTGGGGAAACATGGCTATGCCGATGGAAAGCGTTAACCCGCTGATGGAATTTCCTTCATGATCCAATCGTAAAGTGCTGGTGGTTTCGCGCAGGCGTTCTGCACATGTTGCGGCGGCTTCCAAGGGGGTTTCTGAGAGGATGAGGACGAATTCATCTCCGCCAAAGCGGCAGGGGATGTCGTCTGTGCGTGTGTTGGAGCGGATCAGCCCGGCAATCGCTTTCAATGTAATATCGCCTGCATCATGTCCGAAGGTGTCGTTGACCTTTTTGAAATCATCGATCTCGATCATCAAGATGCTTAACGGACGTTGATGCCGTTCTGCTCGATGGGTTTCGCGTTCGAGCACATTGCTCATATAACGGCGATTGAAAAGACCGGTCAGTGGGTCGCGGATGGACTGCTCGTGCAATTGATTGTGCAGGGATGCGATCTCTGCCAATTGCGCCTGTAAACGTTCATTGGCAAGTTTTCGTTCGGTGATGTCTTGCAGCGTGAGAATGCGTCCGTTGTATGTACCCTCCTGGTTTCTGAGGGGGATCACGTGCACATCCACATGTTTGTCGTTAATTTCCACTTCCTTACTGATTGGGTCTGGATCGTTGGATGTATGGAAGATACGGTGATAGCTTGCAAAGACAGATTGGGATTCCTGCCCCATGACAGTATCATCCACTTGCATGAGGATTTTTGCCGAGGGGTTGATGTCCACGATGCGGTCTTTGGCGTCCATGACGATCACACCGACAGGAATATTTTCCACCAGTGTGGAACGGGCAAGGGGAATGATATCCAACCAGCGATAGCGGAAGATGGCAAAGGCAAAGAGTGCGCTGGAAAAGACCAGGGCATGGGGGGTGAAGTCGAAACCTTTGATCGGTTCAATGTTCAAAATATGCGGGATGTTCACAATGAAGGGGATCAATAAGGCAAACAGAATGGTAAGTGTCTGCCGACGCTTGATCTTGCCTGAACCGGGAATGGAACGGATCAACAGAAAATAGGAGAAGAGAGTGATACCTTGCAAAACAAGGAATATGGGCGTGTGTAAAATGCCATAGTCCTTTTGCAGAATGTTCAATGTTCCTGCACGTTCAATATAGAAGCTGTGCATCAATAGTTCTTGATGTGGAATGGTCCAGATCAGCAGATTGAGTACGAAGGTGGGGATCAAAAGGATGAACAACAAACCACGGGTGAGTTTGTGCCTTAGTTCAAGATGTT
>JBEBCV010000350.1:0-3902 GCA_041157505.1 Chloroflexota bacterium
GATGCACGCGAGAGGCGAGACGTTCGATCTCTTGAATCGCCTGGATGCGCCACAGAATGATCTGCGCGCCCGATTTGACCAACGCTTCATCCCACACTTCGAGTTGATTCGGGTTCCCGCCATTTTCGTTCAACGCCTTGAGCAATGCGTTGCGCTGCGTGAGCGCCTGGGTGTAATCACCGAGAGTCCGCGCATAGGCAGGGACCGCCTGTGACAGAGCGAGGTTGAGATAGCGGCGGCGTTCATCGGGTCCGCCTTCGATGATCTGCGACATCTGCGGCACAAAGATGACCGCATTGAAATGACCGATGACATCGTTGATATTACGCTTGGCGCCATCAAGCAAGATCTCTTTGCGCAGGCGTTGACCGTTCGTGCCCGTCGGTTCGAGGATCAGCCGCGCTTCGAGACGATGCTTGGTCTTGCCGCGCTGATAATCCGCGACAAGACGCGTCACTGCCAGCGGATTGCGCGCCTCATGGAAGTTCACCATTTGGCGATCGGTGTTGGTTTGGAAGGAAGTGAATGCCGCCAGAAAATATATGGCTTCGAGGACAGAGGTCTTGCCTTGCGCGTTCTGTCCCGTCAACACAACAGCCCGCCGTGGAAGGTCAGCATCCAGGCGGGTGAGACTGCGAAAGTTGGTGAGGGAGAGATGGCGAAGGTGCATTAGCGGTCAGCAATCAGCTTTCAGCGATTAGCCAATCGGCAATCGTAAATCTAAAATCGATTAATCGAGCGGTGTTTCTTCGTTTTCGTCTTCGCTTGGCTTCCAAACGCGGACGGCTTTATCGGTGAACAACACGCCGTTGAGGTGGTCGATCTCATGCTGGAAGATGCGTGCCATCCAACCGTCCACTTTGAGTTTGACAGGTTGACCGTGGCGATTGAGCGCTTTCACTTGAATGGCTTCATGTCTTTCCACTTCACCGACCAAGCCGGGAATGGAGAGACAACCTTCAATACCCATCACCTTTTCATCAGAGACCTTAACGATCTCTGGGTTGATGAGCACGAATTGTTTTTTCTTGGGTTCGGGTGCGCCTTCTTCCCGTTCTTCATCTTCGCCTTCAGCATATTCAATCACTGCCAACTGCATGGGCAGGTTGATCTGCGGTGCGGCAAGACCTACCCCCGGCGCTTCGCGCATGGTCTCGAACATGTCGTCGATGAGTGTTTGTAGATCCTTGTCAAATTTGGTGACGGGTTTTGCCTTCTTCCGCAAAATGGGTTCAGGCAGGTGAATGATCTGTCGTAGTGCCATTTCTTTCCTCTTTTACTTTTCAACTGTACGGTAAAAACGACTCTTTCAACGTATGAGAGCCGCATTTGTTCGGTCGGGCGGCAATGATACTTGGATTGTCCTTTCCCCGCTACCCTAAATTAGAAGTCGCCACCGCCGCCATCACTGCCAAAATCATCTCCGCCGAAGTCCTCGTCTTCATCAATGGGGAAATCATCCATGTCTTCATCTTTTGAGACCGCTGCGAAAGGATTGGTATTGCTGACATTGGCAGCAGGGGGCGTGATCGGTTTGTTGAATTCATTCAGGTGTTGATGATAGGCGGCGATCCAGGTTGCAAAGCGTTCACGGTCTGCACTGCCTGCGTCTTCGTTCTTCTTGGCAATACGAGCCGACCGGCGGCGGTTGATATCTGCCTGAACAGCAGCAGGGTCCATCACATCTTCGAACGCCATTTGCGTACCACCGACGGTGATGAATACTGTCCCATAGTTGAACATGTAGGCGATGAACCCTTTTCTTTTATAGGAAGTGCTGAGGATGTTCTCGATCTGTGCCGAACGCCGTTCTTCTGTGCCGAACGGTTTGCGGTCGATATCGAAGATCTCATCCTGGGTAACCATGAAGGTATCGTTCTTCCAGTCGGCGTATTCATACCAAACCCAGAACCCTACCGGCAGAAGCAAAAGCGGAATGAGAACGGATAATGTATCGGGTTTGAATGAGAAGCCGCCGTTGAAGGTGATAAAGGCTTTATCGGGCGAATTGTAAAGAACCACCATGCGCCAGATAAAAAGGACAACGCCCAGTAAAAATAGACCAAAGGGCTTCCAGCCTTGTTGCAGCAAAATAAGCCAATGTTTGTGGTAAATGATCTTGCCGCCTTCTTCAAGGCGTAGTTGAAAGAGATTCTGAAGCGCCAACAGCCATAATGGAGATTTGATCACCTTCTCTTCATCCACTGGCACGACCGGTGAAAGTTCCACTTGCGGACGTTTATCGAGCGGCAAGCCTAATTTCTGTTTGATGGTGTCTTTCATTACATCCATTTGGCTGCGGGTGGTGATGGCTTTGGTGCGCTCCCAATACTCGCGGATCATGTCTGCGGCTTGCTGGGGGTGGTCCACATATTCAAATTCCAACTTGCCGACGAAGGTGCGCACGATGACGTTGCCATATTTCAAAATGCGCCCAAGCGCATCGGTTTCCACGCCGACAGAGAGAATGGTGCCAAGCGGCGCTTCTTCGCGGCTGTCATGCAAGCCAATCACCTTCTCCAGCCAGATGACACGTTGGTTGGTGACAATGTAATAGTCATTGCTCCAGTCAATGGCGTTCCAAACGCCCCAGCCTAAAATACCAAGGACCAATACGATCCCAACCGCTACTGGAATGACCGAACTAAGGAAAACCCCAAAAGCGATCAGCCCAAGCGCCCCAAGCATTGAGAAGAACGGCGCGACCAATGCCTGAAACAGGCGGATCTTATGCCGCCGCGCAATGAAGTAAATGACTTCGTTCTTTCCCAGCCATTTGAACTTGGTCGAACGGGCCAACTTGTGGCTTTTGATGGCAACTTGAAAATTCGGTTTGAGCTTTTCGTATTGTGTGATCAATGAGTTGAAGATCTGCGGCGACATGTAAAACAGCACGCAATCTTCCACTGCGGTCACATTGGCAGAGCGGTTGCGGTTCTCGAACAAGGCTTCTTCGCCAAAGTAATCGCCGCCATAGAGTACCGCCAGTTGACGCTGCCCTTTTTCTGCATCGGGTACGGTGACCTTTACTTTCCCCTTATAAAGCATGTAAAAACCGTCGGGTTTGTCACCTCGTTTGATGATTGGTGTCCCGGCAGGGACATCTTTCTCAACGAGTTTGTTCGCGATGCCAGCCAGTTGCTCCTGGTCCAGCCCGCCAAAGACGTGCATTTTATCGAGGAAGATGACGATCTGTTTGAATTCGATCACGTTGTGATTCTATCAAACTTCGCGCACAATGGCACAGCCATAGGCGGGAGAATCTGTCAGGGTGGGGAACTGCCCGGAGAGCAGCGACTCAACCGCCTCGTCCAGAAAGAAGCGGGTGGGCTTTCGCTGGCGGAAGGTCACATCATCCACGGAGCCGCGATAGCGCAGGATCCCATCCCGATCGATGACGAAGACATGCGGAGTGGTCTGCGCGTCGAAGAGGTCTGCCACACGGCAATCCGCATCATGCAGGACCTCGGGCAGGCGCCGCGTTTCAGCCGCCTCTCGCAACGCCTCAGCCGACTCATTGCGATTCGATGCAATGCTCAACATGGTCACCTCATCCTGCCACTGCACGAACATGGATAGAATGGCTCTATCCGTTCGCTCGGAATGGGGACATTCGCACGACCAAAAGTTGACGATGACAATGCGGCCGCGATGATCGGAGAGACGATGGAGTTTGCCGTTGAGATCAGGCAGTTCAAAATCGGGGACGGGTTGGTTGATTTCCATTTTTGTAGGGGCGGGGCTTGTGCCACGAAGTGGTATCTCCCAGCCCAATGTATGGGATGCAAAGAAATAGGGCGCGGAGACCGCGCCCCTACAACGCACCTAATCCAAAATTCCAATACCTGCCAATTTCTCAATGACTCCCACCACAGCCGAGTTATCCAGTTCGCCCATGCCCT
>JBEBCV010000351.1:0-3627 GCA_041157505.1 Chloroflexota bacterium
GCAGTGAGTACATAGCACCCTGACGAGCAAGATCATCGGTCCGCAAGAAGCGGAAACGCATGATGTTATACCCCATGACCATGGGGAAGATCACCACCGGCAAGAAAAGCCAGGGTGAAAAGGGAATAGAAAATAGGTTCCCAAAGATGAGGTACCCGGTAAGAAGAATGAAAGCAAAAAAGGCACCGATCAATGTGCCGCGCGCTTGAGACTTGACTACGGGAGATTGGGAATAAAGTGCGTAATAAAAGTTAAAACCGATCAAAGAGAGGATCGCAAACGCATCAAAGAAATATATGTTCTGCCACTTTGAAATATATTCGACAGGGTATTCCGTATTGAACAGATATGGAGCTGCCATAACCACCAACACGAAGCTGACGACAAAGCCAACCCAACGAAGGTAGGGACGGTTGATGATGGTCCTTGGCGAAGATGGAAATGACAAAGCAAGGGCAATGGTCGAACCACCAGCAACTGCACAAGCTATCGTCCAGATCAATGTGAATTCATGGCTTGACCACAAATTGAAGATGGTTCCTGTTACGATAGAGAACGAAGAAGAAAAGAGGGTAAATGCCCGGCCGGCAGGTTCATTTCGGCGTAAACCAAAGGTCCAGATACTGAGCACAAGGAAAATAAAACTAAGTATCGAGGGGAGAACAAGATAAACACTAATGCCGTCTTCTGGAAAATTTTGCAGCAAAATGTTTAGTTCGCGAGTGTTCCCATCTTTGAACTCAACTGTTACAGTTACATTCTCGCCTGGCACAAAATTCGCCAGTACTTTGCGCACATCTTTGCCGGTATTGACCTGCTCCCCATTAATGGCAACCAACCGATCACCACTTGAAACGACTTTATTAAACTCCCATGCCCCTGTTTCACTGCCTGGGTCTGAAAAGACCAATGTGTGTTCGTAGAACGATCCTAAAAACGGCTCTCGCACCCATCCAGCCGCAAGGATTAGCGCCCAAACAACGACAACCGCTGCCATCACCTGATACAGGAAAACAATACCTGTCAGGATGCGCCCCAGAGATTTTTCAGAAAAACGACCGTTAGAAGAATTAAAACCCATAGCGTAGTGTGGATGAAATTTTACTCTACATTCTAATCAGAGGTATATGGTACTTTCATGACAAAGGCGTAAGGTGGAACAAAAAAACGCCTCTGCCCTACATTTTGACTGTTTCTGTTATCCCCAAACTCTTGGCGCCACACAAATGAAAAGCGGTGCAACTTGCACCGCCTACTCCTTATTGTCCATTCTTTGCTAATAATTTTCCGTACACAGATTCTGGTATATCGCTCACTTTGTAGATATGCAAATATTCCAACCCGTTGATGTAGATCACCTTCTCCGGTTCCACCACCCCTTCCAACTCGCTTAGGATCTTTTCGGTTTCTGGGTGTTTCGTCCGCACGATCGGATACATTACCAGATAATCAGAACTGCGCAATTCTTCGGTAATGGTCACAAAGTCGCCGAATAAAACATTTGGGCGTTTCAATACCAACGTCTCACCGGGGAAGTAATACGAGAATGTGCCCATACCAATATAGACATAAGCGCGGATATTTTTCGCATCTGGCTTTTGAGCGAGGTAATCTGCAGCTTCTGAAAAACCTTCGCCATAGGCATAGGTCGCCGCCTCTTTGGCAAACGGATTCTTGTATGTGAAGTAATACGGTACATACGGCAACCCGAACCCGATCTGCGCCAGCGTAATGACAATCAATGCCGCAACAGACACAGTGGAAGCCATCAATGCCTTCCAGCGAGAGCCTGCCCATACCATTGCGCTCCCCCATCCGATCCCTGCGATGACATCGAAGGCGACGAAGGTGTTCATAATGTAATGAGCATGGTTACGTCCCTGCGCGATGCCAAACATCAAAATGAACAAGACACCCAACAAAGACAAATACCCGATCAAGGACTTCACCATGGCAGGCATCTGTTCTTTCTCTTTGGAGAAAAGGAAGAAAGCCGCAAATAGCATGCCCAACCATGTGATAAAGGTCGTACCAGATGCCCAATAGCGGAGATACATCAGAATACCATCTCCACGGGTCACCACACTAAATTCCGCCGGGTCAAGTTCCTCGGTCACATCGAGGCGGGCGCCTTGAAAGGCATAGCTGAAAGCGTTGCCATAAACTTCGCGCAACATCCGAGCCGGGTCCACCCACATACCGGGCCATAGGACAAAATACACCAAAGCCGCCGCACCGAACCATATCCCAAAGATGCGTACCACTCCGCCAAACTTTGCACCGAAGGTTCGGCCGTCACGTTTGAGCAACTCAAACAGAAGCATCAAGCCGATCACACCTAATAACGCGATCGAAGTGGACTTATTCAATTGTGCCAATCCAAACGCTGCGCCAGAAAGCACGAGGAAGAACCACTTTCTATCCTGAGAAAGATAGACGTGCATACCTAGCAATGAGACCAACACAAACAGCGCCCCCATACTCTCCATGTTTAGCAAACGAGAATGACCGAGAAAGAACGGAGAGATGGTTGCCAAAGCAATCGAAAGGAAAGCTGCGTTTTGACCCACAAGTGAACTGAGCAAGAAGAATGCTGTTAACGCCAACAACGCCAGCACAGCCGCCTGAATATAACGAGCATTGCGGACAAGGTCTAAAGTCTCTTTGCCATGCTCACGTAAAAATTCTTCAAAGAATGGCTTGCGCTGATCGAAAAATCCCTGCCCGTAGCCGCGATATTCAGGGAAATATGTATGCATGGCGGTGGAGATGATCCACATATTCGTCACGCCGGGGTGATATTCAAAATATGTGTCTTTGAAATCACGATGCGTGACCGCATAATAAAAATTGGAACTGGAGATCACCCACCACGGCTCATCGATGTTGACCGCGCGGTCTATGTTGATCAGGCGCGAAGGCAGGGTCAACACAAGCAAAAGCAAGGCAAGCAAGACCTTTTGGCGATAAAGATTCAAAAAGTTGATCATTTTAGATTTGAAAGAGCGTCGTAGATCTCAGGACCAAGATCATCCACTTTGTAAATGCGGACGTATTCATACCCATTCAACCAGATGACATGGAACGGCTCCGCTTTCGACATGGCATCCACAAAGTTCTTGTGGTGCGCCAACTGACCTTGATTGGCGTAATACACCACAAGGTATTCAGAGGCACGCAGATTATTTAACAGATCTTCTGTGTGTTCGCCATCTGAATAATATGGACGGTAACTGATCCACGGACCAGGGTAGTAGTATGAAACACATCCGCGCCCGTAATAAGAGAAGACTGTCGCGTTCTCGGCATCGGGCAGGCTGGCAAGATAATGAGCAGCGGTTTCCAAGCCTTCGCAATAAGGGAAGTGCGGAAATTCACTGAACCATCCCGCCGCCGCAAGAATGGGATTGCGATAGGTAAAGTAGTACGGGTAATTCGTCACTGCGCTCAAGACCTGCGCTAACATCACCACAGCCAACAATGCATATTGTGTGACGATCTTCTTCGATGGGAACCGCTCTGCAAGCCATTGGGCAAAGTGAAACCAGCCGAGTCCAGCCAGCAGGTTAAACGATAAATAACTTGAAAGGATGTAGTGCGGAGAATTGCGCCCCTGAGCAATTCCGA
>JBEBCV010000352.1:0-3348 GCA_041157505.1 Chloroflexota bacterium
CGTGTTGATCCCGGACCCTTCCTGGGCGACTCATTCGAATATGGCGACCATGCTGCGTGGAAATGTCATTCGCATCCCTGCCCCCGCCGAGAATGGGTTCATCCCTCATTTCGACTCTTGGCTGAAAACTCTCACTCCTAAAACCCGTGTCATCGTCCTCAACTATCCCTCAAACCCGACCGGGGCGTATCCCACCCGTGAATACTTGCAACAGCTTCAAGACTTTGCTGCTAAAAATAATTTGTGGATCGTCACTGATGAAGTTTATGGCAGTTTGTATTATGGCGAGAAACCGACCAGTGCCGCCGCCATCGAAGGCGCAAAAGAGCGGACCTTGCTGGTGCATAGTCTTTCCAAATCGTATGCGATGACGGGCTGGCGGGTAGGCTTCCTTGCCGCACCTGCGAAAGTGATTAGCAATGCCTTGAAAGCCAGCCAAAACTCGATTACGTGTGTGGCTCCCTTCATTCAAAAGGCAGCCGCCTTTGCATTGACTGACCCGGCGATACAAGAAGTGACGGCGTCCATGCGGGCGGCTTATGCCAAACGCCGCGAACTGGTCTTGCGCCTCGCCCGTGAACTCGAAAGCGATAAGGTCATCGTCACACCTTCGCAGGGTGCTTTCTACTTCTTCCTTGATATGCGTCCGCTGAAAATGTCGTCGGTGGAGATCTGCGAAAAATTATTGGATGATGTTGGTGTGGCACTTGTGCCCGGCTCCGCGTTTGGAGAGCAGGGCGAAGGCTTTGCCCGTCTGTGTATCGCCGCATCCGATGAAGATGTGGAAGCGGGGTTTCGGAAGATCGTGGAGTGGGCAGAAAAGCAGTAATCTAGTAGGGGCGGGGTCTCCCCGCCCAGTGGAGTTATTATGAAAGTATCCTTCCAAGGTGAACCCGGCGCGTATAGCGAGCAGGCGGTCTTCAATTATTACGGCAAAGAAGTTGAAACAGTTCCCTGTGAATCTTTCGATGTGATGTTTGACTCTGTCGTCTCTGGCAAAAGCGATGCGGCGCTGGCTCCCATTGAGAACTCATTGGCAGGCAGCATTCACCAAAATTATGATCTGCTGCTGCGACATAATTTACACATTGTGGGGGAGTATTTCTTGCGCGTGCGGCATTGTCTGATTGCAAACCCCGGCGTGAAGAAAGAAGATATCAAGAAGGCGATCAGTCATCCGCAGGCGTTGGGACAGTGTGCGGCGTATTTACGTAATCATGGCATCAAAGCGGAGCAAGTCTACGATACGGCTGGCAGTGTGAAGATGCTCAAGGAGTCCGGCGCGAAAGATGTGGCGGCGATCGCTTCCAGACGAGCGGCAGAGTTATACGGTATGCATATTCTGGAAGAGGGCATCGAAGACAACCCGGAAAACTATACGCGTTTTCTCGCTATCCAACGAGAATCAATTGTCCCGACGGAAGAGGCGAAGACCTCCATCGTGTTTACGTTGAAAAATGTCCCCGGCTCGTTGTTCAAGGCCATGTCCGTTTTTGCACTGCGCGATATCGACCTGACCAAGATCGAATCCCGACCGCTGCAAGGCAAGCCGTGGGAATATCTCTTTTATATTGACCTGATCGGCTCAACCCAAAATGAAACCGTCCAACGCGCGCTTGACCATTTGGCGGAATATGCTGTGATGGTGCGAGTGCTGGGATCGTACCCGCGCTTCAAAGGCTGAACGGGGATTTTCCAGATCGCCTGACTGGGATGTCGATTTTGACGTTTCTCGTTCGACGTATTAACAGAACGAGACGATTCCACCAATTTATAAGGAGTAACCCCATGTCATTTCAAGCCTACTTAGACAAGGTCGAAGAAAAAACCGGCAAAACGCCCAAACAGTTTATTGCTGAGGCAAAAAAGAAGAAGCTAACCGAATTTAAGGACATCATCGCCTGGTTAAAACAGGATTATGGGTTGGGCACCGGGCACGCTCGTGCCATTGCTTATGTCATCCAACATGGCGCAGAATTCGAATTAAAGCATACAACCGGCACCCACCGCGACGCTTCCGGTACGTTGAAGCTGGACGGGAAGAATACCAAAGGCGGGAAAACCAAAAAGAATTAGTGACTTTCTAATGTCGATTTTGCCATCTCTTGTTCGACGTATTAACAGAGCAAGAGATTCAAGCAAAAAACTTGAAATCTCAGCCAAATTTTAGATTTGAAGGAGAGAATATGGAAAAAGAGATTTCAAAGAACGGCATTGAGAAGACCTTCTTAACCTGTGGCGTTTTGGCTGGTCCTGTTTATATTGTTTTGGGGGTGATCCAGATGCTGATTCGACCCGGTTTCGACCCGACCCGCCACGACCTCAGCCTGATGAGCAACGGTGACCTGGGCTGGATTCAGATCATGAACTTTATCCTGGTGGGTGTGCTGACCATTGCAGGCGCCTTTGGCTTACGAAGTCAACTTCGTGGCAGCCGGGGTGGAACCTGGGGACCTTTGCTGATCGGCATCTATGGGCTTGGACTCATTGGAGCTGGTGTATTTGTCGCTGACCCGATGAATGGATTTCCAATTGGAACTCCGGAAGGAAATCCGACGGTAGTGAGTTCCCATGGGTTACTGCATTTTGTGACCGGCGGGATCGGTTTCCTTGCCTTCATTGCTGCATGCTTTGTCATTGCAAGCCGTTTCAATCAGTTGAAACAACGTGGATGGGCTGCATTTTCAGGCATTACAGGTTTATTTTTCTTTGCAGCATTTGGTGGAATAGCTGCAGGTTCGCAGGCTGGTGGTGCCATGTTGGTTTTTGTCACTCTGGCGTTTACAGCCGCTGTCATTCTGGCATGGGCATGGCTTTCAGCATTATCTGCCCATTTTATTAAAAGTTTGAAGTAACAATAAAGGAGAAACCAAAATGAGATTCATGATGATGACCAAGAACGACCCGAACACCCCGATGACCCCACCCGACCCTGAGATGTACGCCGCCATGGGCAAATTGATCGAAGAGATGGCCAAAGCAGGAGTCCTTTTGGCAACCGGCGGTTTGGCACCCAACCCGATTCAAGTTGTATCCAACAACGGCAAACTCACCGTTACAGATGGTCCGTTCACAGAAGCGAAGGAAGCTGTTGTAGGTTTTGCCTTGATCGAGGCCAAGTCAAAGGAAGAAGCCATCGAATTCTCACGGCGTTTCTGGCAGGTTGCCGGAAGCGGCGCAGGCGAGATCTACGAAGTCTTTGGCGGCTAATCAAGCCATCCATGGCCATCCCTGATATTCATCGCACCATTGAAGCAGTCTGGCGGATCGAATCCGCCAGACTGATCGCTGCACTTACACGCCTTGTCCGCGATGTGGGGCTTGCCGAAGATATGGCTCAAGGTGCGC
>JBEBCV010000353.1:0-13547 GCA_041157505.1 Chloroflexota bacterium
TTTGAGGTGGTGGATGTAGAGCCGGAGATCAGTGAACAGGTATTAGTGACCAGTAACCAGTTGCCAGTGACCAATGATCAGTTACAAATTACCAATCTCTCATTTACATATCCATCCCAAACCACCCCCGCCCTGCATAACCTGACCTTCAACCTTCGACCTTCGACTTCAATGGCTATCGTTGGTCCGAGCGGCGCGGGCAAGAGTACGATTGCCAACCTGCTGCTCCGCTTCTGGGACTATCAAGTAGGAGAGATCACTCTCGGCGGCGAATCGCTCAAAGCGTTGAATCAGGATGAGGTCCGCGCGAGATGCGGGTATGTATCCCAGAACACGTATTTCTTCAATACGTCCATTTATGAAAATCTGCGCTTTGCCCGCAAAAAAGTCACCCGCGAAGAAGTGGAAGCAGCTTGTCAGTCTGCGAAGATTCATGACTTCATCATGAGCCTCCCAAAAGGATATGACACCCTGATCGGCGAGCAGGGACTGCGCCTTTCTGGCGGTGAACGCCAGCGCCTGGCGATTGCGCGCGCATTGATCAAAGATGCGCCGATCTTGATCCTCGATGAACCCACAGCCAACCTGGACCCTTTGACCGAACAGCAGGTGTTGGAAACTTTATTCAAGGTAATGAAACAAAAAACTTCAATTCTCATTACTCACCGCCTGATCGGGCTTGAAAATGTAGATGAGATTCTCGTGATAAACCATGGAGAGATTATAGAACGAGGCACACATACCGAGCTTGCCGGCAGGAATTCGTTCTATTCTCATCTGTTGGATTTGCAAAATCGTATACTCAAAGACGAAAATTGATTTTTTGACTGCTTGCACCTGTTGTATTGAGGTGCTATAATTTGGTCGTTCCCCCTGCCGTTTGAAAAAGCATCGCAGTGAAAAGTAATTCGCAAAATCTTTGTGCCTGCAAGTAGAACCCTATAACTTTGAATTTCATCCCACATCGTTTTAAAATCATTTAGGAATCAACCAGCCCAAGCGGGGACTGGTCATTCACATCTCTCATCCCACCCACCAACTCACATGCCAAATAAGCCTACTACTAACACGCCAAAAAGACCCAACAATAGCAATTCAGCAAGGAGAAATAACCCCCGTCAGCCCAGACCCAACAACATGCGTCCTTCCTATGAGGTTAATAAATCTCATAGTTCTGTTGTTGATACTGTTCATCATTCAACCGTTTCGAACAATCCTCCCATTGCACCCTCCAACTCAATTTCTGAAAATTCGATCACGCCAAGAGAGAAAAAAATGAAAATACTAGAACTGGAAAACGAGCCCCTTTCCAAACTTCGTGTGATGGCAAAGGATCTGAACATTCCAAACGCCAATCGCCTCAAGAAGGAAACCCTCGCAATGATGATCCGCGAGGCGGAGGCACAGAAAGAGGGCATTGAACTCCGCGGCGGTATTCTCGAAATTATGAGCGAAGGCATCGGCTTCCTGCGAGCCACCAACTATAGAATAAGTGATCAGGACGTTTATGTTTCGCAGGCACAATTAAGGCGTTATGACCTTAGAGCGGGGGACCTGGTGATCGGACAAGTTCGACCTCCCCGTGAAAGTGAAAGACATTTCGGTTTATTAAAAGTAGAATCAATAAATGGTTTAGACCCTGAAGATGCAGTCCGTAGAACCGTTTTTGAAAATCTCACCCCCATATTTCCAGATAAACGTTTTGACTTAGAGACAGATCCAAAGACTTTAGCGCCACGTTTAATCAATTTAATTGCACCCATTGGTAGAGGACAGCGCGGCTTGATTGTTTCGCCGCCCAAGACGGGGAAGACCACGATCCTCAAACAAATTGCTAATTCTATTTCAACAAAATATCCAGATGTTCATTTAATTATTGCCCTCATTGGCGAACGCCCTGAGGAAGTGACCGACATGGACCGCTCTGTGGAAGCTGAAGTCGTTGCCTCCACCTTCGACGAGCCGGTTACCTCTCACGTTCGCACGGCAGAACTAGCATTAGACCGCGCTAAGAGATTGGTGGAGATCGGTCGACATGTAGTAATCTTAATGGACTCCATCACCCGCCTTGCCCGCGCCTACAACCTGACCGTCAACCCCTCCGGGCGCACCCTCTCTGGTGGTATGGATCCCTCTGCGTTGTACCCGCCCAAGCGTTTCTTCGGTGCGGCTCGTAACGTGGAAGAAGGCGGCTCGCTGACCATCATCGCGACCTGCCTCGTGGATACCGGCTCCCGCCTTGATGATGTGGTGTACGAAGAATTTAAAGGCACCGGTAACATGGAATTGCACCTCTCGCGCAAACTGCAGGAACGCCGCACCTTCCCTGCCGTGGATATCGAACGTTCGTCCACCCGCCGCGAAGACCTGCTGCTCGGACCCGACCTGCTCCAGCGCGTTTGGCTCCTGCGCCGCATGTTCGTGCAGATGACCTCACCCCAGCCCGCCGGCGCAGGCATGGATCCATCCGTTGCCACTGAAGCAATTTTGACACGCTTGGAAAAATCAAAAAATAATATCGAATTTTTGGAAAATCTAACCAAGGATGCATGATTGCGTCGCACAAGAAATATCAGAAATAAAAACTGTAACCTTTTTCTCTTTAGTAGATGAGTTTACCCGTTGGGTGCGACGCGCCCTCTAATATCTAAAATGAAACTACTCGAAAGAATCAAATCCATCTTCCCTGTGCGCAAGAAAGACAAAGAAGAGCAGCCTGCTGCTGTTTCGGCAGTGAATGAACCTGCCACCAGTCCGCGCAAGGAAGGCAAAAAGACGGACCGCTTCACCATCATCAGTTGGTCAGTGACATTGGTTATGGTTGCTGGGCTATTGGGTGGAACGCTTTATTACAAAAGCATCCTGCCTCCCACGATTGTGACCGTCCCTGCGGCGACCGAAGAAGCCTCCAGCGGAGGAGACACTCCCGTGGTGGTAGATTCAGGTACGAGCTTCGATGGAAGCGATCTTTTCCCAACCATCTTCCGAAAATTACAGGTCAAGACCAACATCCCTGAACGTCCGCGTTATGATCCGGAACTGTATCGCGTGGTACGCGGTGACTCGATGTATCGCATCGCAGAAGAGTTCAAGGTGAAGTCTGAAACCATTTTGTATGTGAACGAACAGTTGGAAGACAATCCGCATAGCCTTCGCCCCGGCATGGAATTGATGATCCCCCCGTTAGATGGTTTGTACTACACCTGGAAAGAAGGCGATACGTTTGAAGCCGTGGCAGACGAATATTTTGCCGAGCCAGATGAAATCATCAACTTCCCCGGCAATCAGATCGATCTCACTGATCCGCAAGTAGAGCCTGGCACGAATATTTTCATCCCCGGCGGTTCACGTGAACTGGTTAACTGGGCGGCGCAATTGCCTACAAATGCACGCGGTGTAAATACCGGCACAGGCGGTGCAAACGCAACGAACGCCTGCGGTGGTGGACCTGTTAGCGGCGGCTTCGGCTGGCCTGCTGATGATCACACACTCTCCGGTAACGCGTATGGACCTGGACACCTTGGCATTGACATCAGTGCGCCTGAGGGTGCGAACGTCTATGCGGCTGGTACAGGCGTGGTGACGATGGCAGCTGGCGGTTGGAACTATGGTTACGGCAATGTGGTGCAGATCGATCATGGCAATGGCTACGTTACGGTCTATGCCCACTTAAGCTCCATTCTTGTCAGCCAATGCCAGACCGTGGGGCAAGGCGCAGTGATCGGACTTGCAGGCAACACGGGCAACTCATTTGGCGCCCACTTGCACTTTGAGATCCGCGTTGGCGGCTCGAACATCAACCCGTACGATATTGTTCAATAGGCATTGAAACCTGACAGGTCTTGAAGACCTGTCAGGTTTTTTATAAGATGAACGAATCCTCCCTCAAAAAACAACTTGCAAAATTAAATCTCGGCGGCTTACGCTACTTCGACTCCATCGGTTCCACCAACGATGAAGCGTTGGCATGGGCAGCCGATGGCGCAAACGATTTCTCGCTTGTGATTGCGGATGAACAAACGCAAGGGCGCGGGCGGTTGGATCGGAAATGGTTCACCCCGAAAGGCAGCGCGATTGCGACGAGTCTCATCCTGCGCCCCACTGCGCTCATGCGCCCGCATCTCTCGCGGACTGTGGGCTTGGCAGCCCTCTCACTTGCAGATGCCTGTCTGACGTTTGGTCTTTCTCCCAAGATCAAATGGCCAAATGATATTCTGCTCAATGGCAAAAAGACCGCCGGGATTCTCGTTGAAACGGTTTGGTCTGGTGAAGAAGCGGATTCATTGGTGATCGGTATGGGCATTAATGTCAGCAAGTCTGCGGTGCCGCCTGTGGAAGCTCTGCAATTCCCTGCCACAAGTTTGGAAGACATGCTTGAAGTGGCACCCAAACGCGAAGATGTTATTTTCCACGTATTGAGTCATATGCTTCGCTGGCGTGAACAGATGGGCACAGATAGGTTCATCAACGCTTGGGAGGAGAAATTAGCCTTTCGCGGTGAATCAGTTCAAATCCACGCGGGAAGCGAAGGGGTCCATGCTGGTGTTCTGGATGGCTTGGAATCTGACGGCAGTCTGCGCATCCGCGATGAACATGACAAATCTGTTATTGTCCGCTTTGGGGATGTGAGTCTGCGCCCGGCTGCATGATATACTTTGGAAAAATAAATAGAGGTTCACATGTTTGATGATCTCCGAAATGATGCCGCAAAACAATATGAAGATGAAGTACAGGCCGAGTATCAGCCCGCCGCTGTAACTTCAGAGGGTGCCCCGCGCCGACGTTCGACCAAATTCCTCGGCATGACCTCCATGCAGCGTTTCGTGCTTGTTTTCCTTTTGATGATCGCAACTTGTGTGATCGGTTTCTTATGCTTATTCGCTTTTGGCAGGATCGGTTTCTAAGATAAAAAAGAAAAACGGGCGAAGGATAATCCTTCGCCCGTTTTTGATTCTCAAATATTTACACCAACTTCGGCTGTGGTTCCGCTTCCTGTTCTTCGATTTGAGCGCCAGCCTTCTTTAGATCCTCGGCAGAGATACGCGCCACAGAAGCAACACTATCGCCTTCCTGCGGTTTGATGAGATGCACACCACGCGTTGCACGACCTGATTGCTTCACATCTTTAACCTTCAAACGAATAGCCACACCATTGGCAGTCATGATGGTCAGGTCGTCATCTTTGTTGACCACACGCGCTGCGGCGATCTTGCCGATTTCTTTAAGCGCCTTCTGGTCAATGGTGGAGATGCCGCCTGTGGCACGTCCTTTGGGCGTGTATTCTTTCAACGGGGTTTGCTTTCCAAAACCGTTCGTGGTGACAACCAGCAAAGCGCCATCTTTATCAACCACGTCCATGCTGGTGACGGCATCTTCTTTGCCGAGGCGAATACCCTGAACACCAGCTGCCTGCCTGCCCATCGAGCGAACCTTGTCTTCGCTGAATCTCAATGCCTGCCCGTTCTCGGTGACGATAATGATCTCGTCCTTGCCGGAGGTCAGGCGCACCCAGCCGAGGGTGTCGCCATCATCCAGGTTCATGGCGATCAAGCCAGAGGGGCGAACAGAAGCGAACTCTTCCATTGCCACCCGTTTGATACGTCCACGCCCGGTCATCATCACACAGAATTGATTGGGCGAAAATTCGCGCACCGACATGGCAGCTGTTACTTTTTCGTTCGGTCCCAGCGCAAGGATGTTGACCAACGGAATACCCTTCTGAGCGCGGTCCAGGTCTGGGATCTGATAGACCTTCTCAGAGTAGACCTTGCCCTTATCCGTGAAGAACAGCATCGTATCGAGGCTGCGGGCAGGGATGAGCATTACAACTTCGTCTTCGTCTTTGGTGGTGTGCCCCTTAACACCGCGTCCGCCGCGGCTCTGCTGACGGAAGGCTGTAGCCGCCACACGTTTGATATATCCGCGCTCAGTAAGACTGATCAGTACCGACTCATCGGGTACGAGGTCTTCTTCGTGAATATCTTCGCGGGCTTCGGCAGAGATCTTGGTGCGGCGATCATCGCCGTATTTCTCGGCGGCATCGTTCATGTCATCTTTAATGAGCGCCAGAATTTTCTTGGGGTTCGCAAGCAGATCTTCGAGATATTCAATGGTGGAACGAACCTGCTTGTGTTCTTCTTCGATCTTCCAGCGTTCGAGAGCGGCAAGACGGCGTAACTGCATATCGAGGATCGCCTGCGCTTGCAGTTCGCTCAGCTTGAATCGAGTCATCAACGCCGTTTTGGCTTTATCAGCATCTTCCGCTTCACGAATGACCTTGATAATGGCATCAATGTTGTTGAGCGCAATGAGGTACCCATCCAATATGTGGAGGCGGGCTTTGGCTTTGTCGAGGTCGAATTGCGAGCGGCGGGTGATGACCGTCTGACGATGGTCAATGAATATCTGCAGCAGACGTTTGAGCGGCAGGGTACGGGGTTCTCCGTCCACCAGAGCCAGCATCTGCACACCAAACGTGGATTGCAGTGCCGTGTACTTGTAAAGCTGGTTCAGTACCTTCTTAGGCTGCGCACCGCGCTTGAGTTCAATGACAATGCTCATACCGCGCTTGTCTGACTCATCACGCAGGTCGGAGATCTGGTCAATCTTATCTTCGCGGACCAACTCAGCAATACGTTCGATCAGGCTGGATTTATTAACTTGATACGGAATTTCCGTGATGTTGATCTGATAACGCCCCGCTTTTGTCTCTTCGATGTGAGCGATACCGCGCATCACAATACGTCCGCGCCCGGTACCGTAGGCAGAGATAATGCCTTCCGTCCCAACGATCATGCCGCCGGTTGGGAAGTCCGGTCCCTGCACGAATTTCATCAGATCTTCAACAGTGATATCTTCAGCGGTATCGTAATTGTCGATCAGGTAATTGATCGCGGATGTCAACTCGCGCAGGTTCTGAGGTGGGATGTTCGTTGCCATACCCACAGCAATACCTGAAGCGCCATTCAATAATAAATTCGGGAGACGAGCCGGGAGAACGAGCGGTTCCTGCAACGAGTCATCGAAGTTCGGACCAAAATCCACGGTCGCTTTTTCGAGGTCTTGCAGCATTTCTTCTGCCATCTTTTGCAGACGGGCTTCGGTATAACGCATGGCAGCTGGTGCATCACCATCCACCGAACCGAAGTTACCCTGACCATCCACCAGCATATAACGCATCGAGAAATCCTGCGCCATACGTGCCATTGATTCATAGACCGCCGAGTCGCCGTGCGGGTGATACTTACCAAGCACCTCACCCACGATACGAGCAGACTTCTTATAAGACGAGTTCGAGCGCAGCCCCAACTCATGCATGGCATACAAAATGCGCCGGTGAACCGGTTTCATGCCATCACGAGCATCGGGGAGTGCACGTGCCACGATCACGCTCATGGCGTAATCGAGGTAGGCAGAGCGCATCTGGGCATCAATATCTACGGACTCGACATTACCTGCGATCATATTCTCTTCAGCCATAAAATGTCCTTTTTAATCTTTCTGGGGGGAAAATCCAGCGAATCGCCGCCTTTTTCACGCAAAATTGGCATAAAAAGACACGAAGGTGGGTGAAACTTCGTGTCGCATTAGATGAAGGAAGCGTATTTTTATAGTGCAATTATACCACCCTAGTCCGGTTTTTGCCTCTATAAATCAGTTTTCGCGGATGGAATGGAGATTTTTTGCGGTCTCCATCAGATCCATTTGCAAAGATGGAACGCTACACCTCCTCCCCAACTGAACTCTGGTTCCATCCATCAAAAAAGACCCGCATCTGCGAGTCTTTGTGTGCCGAAGGAGGGACTTGAACCCTCATGAGCGTAAGCTCACTACGCCCTGAACGTAGCGCGTCTGCCAATTCCGCCACTTCGGCATATTCATTTGAATGGCGGGATGTATTTTATCCCAAACGGGTGGAATGTCAATGTAAGGGCATCGATATCACATATCATGTGAACTGCATCACATGACAAACCAATATCGGTCACTCTGATAATTTATAGGGAAAACCCTACTGTAGTATTGGAACTATTTGCCATGCATAAACGTTAAGTAAACAATCCTTTCAAGAATGTATTGTTGAACCATTACAGTACTGAAAGGGGAGTATCTTTCAGAAAAAAGAATTGTTATATTGAGTATAGAAAAAGAAAGGAGTTGCACAATGTTCGTTCTCGCCGCAGTGGTCATCGTACTCCTGCTCGCCCTGGCAAGTTCCGACATGTTCGTAGCGCAATACAGCCAGGATGAACTCAGCAACATGGGAGTTCAAGAGCAATGATGGAAGACCACCCCATCCCCTAGCCCGACGCATTTCAGTAGACGCGTCGGGCTTTTTCTTTTTTTGAGCGGGGAAATCAGTTCAAGCGGGCAAGAATGTCGCTTGATTCCATAAGAAGATAGTCCACCCCATCGTATTTGAATTCGGTGCCGCTGTATTTGGCGAACAGCACCTTGTCTTTGGGCTTGAGCTTGATGCTCTCATCATCACCCACAGCGACCACCTGTCCCGTTTGCGGCTTCTCTTTGGCAGACTCAGGCAAAAACAAGCCCGAGGCGGTTTTGCTTTCCTGCTCCAATGGCTGGATGAGAACACGTGTCCCCAAAGGTTGAATGTTGAGTTTTGCCATGGCTGCCCCCTATTTGATGCCCAAGAGCGTATTGATCTGTGGGCGGTTGAAACCCACCACGATCTTGCCACCAATATCGATCACCGGCACACCCATTTGCCCAGAGCGGCGGACCATATCACGTGCGGCAGCCTGGTCACGGCTGACGTCAATATCAGTGAATTTGACGCCCTTCTCGCGGAAATAGCTCTTTGCCATATTACAGAAGGAACAGGTTGGTGTGCTGAACACCACAACCTTGGGTTGAATTTTATCTGTCATTTCGGTACCTCCAAAATTTGATTTATTGAATAGATGATGGCATACAGAATAAGTTGCAAGAAAGAATATTAAATTTTCATATGAATCCAGGCAGATCTTCCGCATTGCTTCATCCAAATAATGAGGAAGTTGGAGGCGCCATGCAATTCTCCCTACCGCTCGGTAGGGAGTGCGAGTTTGGGATATAATACGCACTAGCTCGGGCGGAATTTATCCCCCACAGCAAGGACATCTTTTATGCAGATCACCCCGCTTCATACCAGTATTGAAAAACTTATCGAATTAAAAAGAGGCGTTGTTGTACTGGAAAATCCGAACAGGTTTCCTTTGAACGAATCGAATCTTTATTTGGTAGCCCCCAATGGAGATATCCTCTGGAAAGCTGAAAAACCGGCTGGCAACGCCATTTTTACCAAAGTAAGACTCAACGAAGACTCAAGCATCTCCACATTTACCAATAGCGGGCAATTTTGCGAGATCGACATTGAGAATGGCAAGATCATCAGCAGTTCAAATTTCAGTTAGCCAACCTTTCTTCAGACCCACCATCCAAGTATGAATGTGGATCAGCCTCCACATGGAGAAATACATCGAACTATGCAACAAATTCCCTTTGGTTTTTTAGTTGTTTTCCTAATATTTAGTTTTTTGTTCCTTTCAAATAGTTACAAACTCTGGTTCAAGACAGACGAGTATTACAAAGACCTCCATGCCAGCCTCACCAACGATCGGATTCCTCTACCCTTCAAGGGCTTCTTCCTGAAACGACTCGAGAACAAGCAAAGCTGGTTGTTCTGGCAAAAGGCATTCAGTTTATTGGGTATTGCGGCAGTAGTCGCCATGGATGTTTTGGTCGTGATGGCATATTTGGGATAAAAGATAATCCCGTCATTGCGAGCCGCGCTCTTGCTTTTTGCGGCGAAGCAATCTCCGACACAATCATAAGATTGCTTCGAGCGAAAAAACGCCGCCCTCGCAATGACGGAATAGAGTAGATATGAAACGAGAACTTCGACCTTGTATTTACATCATGACCAATAAATACAACCGGGTTCTCTATACTGGAGTAACGAGCAACTTACTAAGACGGGTCACCGAACATAGGCAAAAGACCGTAGAAGGATTTACCAGCCGTTACAACGTCACAAAGCTGGTTTATTACGAAGAACACAACACCATGGAGGAAGCCATCGCCCGCGAAAAACAAATCAAAGGCGGTTCAAGAAAGAAAAAGCTGGACTTGATCAAAAGCAAGAACCCAATGTGGAAGGATCTGTACGAAGAGTTTTTTGTTTAATCAATTTTTCGTCATTGCGAGCCGTGCACTTGTTCTTTGCGGCGAAGCAATCTCATGAGCCAATCATAAGATTGCTTCGTCGGGGAGAGCTCCCTCCTCGCAATGACGGAGACGGAAACCATTACGGAGGAATACCTTGAAAATCATCGCATGTATCAAGCAAGTCCCCGACTCAGAGGCAAAGGTAAAAGCCGAAGGCGGGCAGGTCTCATGGGGCGACGCGCCGCTGGTCATCAACCCGTTCGATGAATATGCGGTTGAAGGCGCGTTACAGCAAAAGGAAGCACACAACGGCACCGTCACCGCGTTGTGCATCGGACCCGAAACCGCGAAGGAAGCGCTCAAGCACGCCCTCGCCATGGGTGCGGATGAAGCCATCCTCGTCTCTGACCCGGCGTTGAACGATCTCGACACTGCCGGCGCGGCGAAAGTGCTGGCGGCTGCCATCCAAAAGATCGGCGGCGCGGATATGGTCGTCTTCGGTCGGCAGACGCTCGACAATGGCGCGGGACTCACTCCCCCGCAGACAGCAAGAGTCCTCGGGTGGCCGATGCTTGGGTTGGCTGGCAGCATAAAGGTCGAAGGAGGCGCGGTCACGGTTGAGCGCGTCCTCGAAGAAGGTCGTCAGATCATGAAAGCAAATCTGCCCGCGGTGTTGAGCGTCGTGCAAAGCATTGGCGAGCCGCGCTACCCATCGTTCATGGGCATCCGCAAAGCCTCGAAGGCAACCATCCCCGTTTGGTCCTTGAGCGACCTCGGCATCAGCGCCCCCGCCACAGTTGTGACCCGCACCGAGTTGGTTACCCCGCCCAGCGACACACGCGCTGTGGAAATGATCACCGGTGAAAGCCCCGCCGAGATCGCCGAAAAACTCGCGGACAAAATCATCGCGGAGAAAGTGCTATGAAAACGTTTGTTTATATCGACCACTTCAAAGGTGACGTTCAGCCCGCTTCGTGGGAAGCGCTCGGTCTGGCAAAAAGTTTTGGCACAGCCGTTGCATTGATCTTCGGCACCGGTGTAGATGAAGTTGCCAAAGCTGCGGTGGAATTTGGCGCGGATGAAGTCCTCGTAGCAGATGATGCCTCGCTGGCAGATTACCGCGCTGAGATGTATGCCTCCACCCTCTCCGCGCTCGCCTCTTCACAAAGCCCGAACCTGATTCTGCTCCCGACCACTTCGCGAACCCGTGAGCTGGCCGCCATGGCAGCCATAGACTTGAACACCGGCGTGCTGACTGACCTGACCGGTCTCGAAACGAACGGCGATTCATTTGTTGCGACCCGCCCGATCTACGAAGGCAAGTTAATGGAAAAGACCGTCTGCTCTGGCAAGCCCGTCATGGCAACCATTCGCGGACGTGCCTTCCCCAAGCCAGACCGTGATGCTGGTAAGAGCGGAACAATTACCAAGGTCGCGGCCGTTGGTGAAGCAAAATCAACAGTTGAAGGTTACTCTGCCTCTGAAAGCGCCGTCAACCTAGGCGACGCTGGCATCATCGTCTCTGGCGGACGCGGCGTTTCGAACAATCCATCCCTCACCCCACCCGCAGGCATGGACGAAAAGCAAGCCGAGATCTGGCGCGCCCAACAAGGCTTTGCACTCGTCACTGACCTCGCTCAATTACTTGGCGGTGCAGTTGGTGCAAGTCGCGCCGCCGTGGATGGCGGTTACATTACCTACGCCCACCAAGTCGGTCAGACCGGTAAAGTCGTTGCGCCTGATCTGTACATCGCCTGCGGTATCTCTGGCGCGATTCAACATCTGGTCGGTATGCGTAATGCCAAAGTCATCGTCGCCATCAACAAAGATGCCGACGCCCCCATTTTCAAGCAAGCCCGCTACGGCGTTGTGGGAGATCTGTTCCAGATTTTGCCTGCCTTGACAGAAGCGATGAAAAAGAAACTGGGGAAATAGAAGAGTAAGTGAGAAGTAATAAGTATAGATCTCCGAGGTTTTGAAAACCTCGGAGATCTTTTTTTGTCTCGCAATTTAGTATCCATTTTGGCACCTATTTTACACTCACACCCCCTTTTATAATCTGCAACACTTTACAACATACCTGCTCAAAATTCCAGGTTGGAGGAATTTTGGGTGCATCCCTTTGGAGGAATTTTTGATGAAATTTCGCTCTTTCAATTTGCTCGTTATTCTTGCTCTATTTCTGTCCCTGCTCGGCAGTGCCGTGACCTTCACCCCGGCGTATGCGGCGGGTATAGTGGTCAACAGTAATGCAGATGATACGCTCGCGAACCTGAACGGCAATGGAACTTGCGATCTGCGTGAAGCCATAACCAACGCCAATAATGATGATCAATCCGGGTCAACAGAGTGTACTGCTGGTTCGGGCACAGATACCATCACCTTCGGAGCAAGCTATACGATTACCCTCAGCAACGCTCAATTGCCTGATATTATCGGAGGGCTCTTAATTACAGGAATTGGTCCCACATCGGCATCTATCATTATTCAAGCGTCCAATTGCGACCCAGTCAATCTCCCCGGTGGCTGTACGCCTACTATTAACCGTGTGTTTCTTGTCAGCTCTACCGGCAACCTCACGCTTGATATGATAACAGTGCGATATGGATATTGTAATGGGACATGTCCAAATGACCTTCCTAATCGTGGGATTGGTGGTGGGATTCTAAACAAAGGCATTCTCACTATAAAAAACAGTACCATCGCAAACAATAAAACAAATTTCTCAGCTGGGGGCATTTATAGCATCGGTTCATCATCACTCACCGTGCTCAACAGCACCATCGCCAATAACAGTGCCCAAAGTCAGGGTGGCGGGATGTGGGTCGATAAAGGATCAGTGGCCAACAGTACCATTGTCGGCAATACCGGAAGTATTGGTGGGGGTATTTTCAAACAACCCATATTCCCTGGTATTGATCAATTTCTTACCATTACAAATAGCACAATTTCGGGAAATACTATCCACAACAACGGCAGTATGGTAGCCATTGGAAACAGCATATTAAATAATAGCAGCTGTACCAGCTCGCCAGTTAATGATGGTGGCAATAACCTGGACTCGGGCAACACCTGCAATTTCACCAACAACGCCCTAGTCAATACCGATCCCTTACTCGGTTCGTTAGGCGATAATGGCGGTCCGACTCAAACGATGGCGCTGCAGGCTGGCTCGCCTGCCATCAATATGGGTACCAAATGCCTTGCCACTGACCAGCGCGGCGTGACCCGTCCACAGGGGGCAGCATGCGATATTGGTGCGTATGAAGCGGGTCCCGTCATCCCAGTGGTCACCGCCTCCAACCCCTCTGCCAATGCGGTGCTTACCAGCCTCTCCTCAATCACTGTGGTCTTCAATCAAGATATGCTCAATGATG
>JBEBCV010000354.1:0-2724 GCA_041157505.1 Chloroflexota bacterium
AATAATATAAGCAGATTTATAAGGAGACAGGCAAAACCTGTATCTTTTTATTTAAAAATGCGTATAAGCATAGATTTTCGCCGTTTTTCCTCCTAGTAAACCAAATAAATACTCATAACGCCAAAATATTTTGTGTTACACCAAAACTATTGACTTAAACAAAAATATTTGCTATTATGCGTTCATTGGAGCCCCAAATGCCACAAATCCCTCAATCCTGCCCTAGCTGTGCTTCCCCGCTTGTTGTCACCCAGCTCACCTGCACCTCGTGTGGCACTGGTGTAGTGGGCAAGTTCGAACTCTCACCTTTCTTCCGCCTCTCGAATGAAAGTTTGAAATTCCTCGAGGTTTTCGTACGAAACCGCGGGAATGTCAAAGAGATGGAGCGCGAAACGGGCGAGTCATACTGGACGATCCGCCGCCGACTGGATGAAGTCATTACCGAAATGGGAATTGAAGAAGAACCCAAGCCTGATGACAAATCCGCCAGCCGCCAGGAGATCCTTGGCAGGCTCAGCCGCGGCGAGATCAGCGTGCAGGAAGCCACCAAACTTTTCTCACAACTCAAAGGAGAATCCTCATGAACGGACACAAAGAACGCTTAATGGTTTTGGATATGCTCGCCGAGGGCAAGATCACGGCCGATGAAGCCGAGGAATTGTTCAAAGCGATGGAAGAAACGCCGGAAGAAAAAGCCGCCTCAACCGCCACCGAATTTGTTCCTGGTCTATCGCACTTATCTCATCTGGCATCTTTGGCTTCTCCCATTTCCCCACTTTCGCCAGAGTCTCCCATTTCGCCTTTGGCTCCCGAAGCACCCGGTGCCAACAACGCCCGCACTCGTGCTTTGCTCTCTGCCCTGAAAGATGCCGGCATCAGCCATGTGACCATGAGCGACTTGCAAGAAATGAAGATCCATAATCTCACCGCAGATTATGTGATCGAAATGAAAGCCCTCGGCATCGAACCCGACGGCATAGGGGAGTGGATCCACCTGCGCATGAACGACGTCTCGTCGCGCTTCGTCCGCGACCTGCGCAATGCAGGTATCACCAACCTGGGCGTGGATGAGATCATCGAATTGTGTCAGCAGGGTGTCTCTGCGAAATTCGTCAAGGCGCTTGCAGAACTGGGGATCAAAGACCTTGATGTAGACCAACTGGTTGAATTGAGCAATCATGGTGTGTCTCCCAAATATATTGCTGAGATGCGCGCCGTTGGGCTGACCGACCTGAACGTGGACGAATTGATCGAGCTTGGCAACCATGATGTCTCACCGAAGTTCGTGGCAGAAATGCGTGCCCTCGGTTTCAATGATCTGGATGTTGATAATCTGGTGGAGTTGAGCAATCACGACGTCTCCCCGAAGTTCGTGGCAGAATTGCGCTCGCTCGGCTTGAAGGATTTCGATATTGATGACCTGGTGGAACTGAGCGACCACGATGTCTCTCCCAGGTACATTGCAGAGATGCGCGCTGTGGGTTTGAAAGATCTCGATATTGATGAGCTGATCGAGTTACGCAATCACGACGTTACTCCCGATTACATTGGTGCCATGTACAGCCTCGGCTTTAAAGATCTCGATGCTGATGAACTCTCCGAACTTCGTAATCACGATGTCACCCCCGATTTTGTCGCTGCCATGCGCGAAGTGGGACTTAAAGACATTGCCATTGACGAGTTGATCGACCTGCGTAATCAAGGTGTGACGCCTGGGTACGTCCGCGGGTTGGTAGAGGCTGGGTTGAAAGACCTTGACTCTGACGGTCTTGAAGAGTTGAAGATCCATAATGTCAGCGCCAAGTTCGTACGCGAGATCTACGAAATGGGGTTCAAGGATGTCGATGTGGAAGAATTGGTCGAATTACAGATCCACCATGTCACCCCTCGTTTCATCCGTGATGTGCGCAACAAATTAGGAGATGATCTGACCCTTGAGCAGATCCTCAACATCCGCTTGCACGGCATCGACGAAGACCTGATGGAAGAACTGAAAGCTGCAGGAATAAATGTAAAGTTGTAATTTATAAAAAACTCGGGCTGGTTTCAAACCAGCCCGAGTTTTTTTATTTACCTTGCGTACGAATCAAGGAATTCATCCCAGCCGGTTTGCAGGGCGAAATCGATGGTGGAACGATAGTAGGTGTAATTTGAGTCCTTGCCTGCCGCACTAGATACATAATAGATCGTGATGCCGTGCGAGTCAGGGTAGCTATTGGTATGGTATTGGTGCAGGATGATGCCGTCGAGAGCCGTCATCAACGCCTGACTTCTATTCTTGAGATTCGTATCGGTCACATTGCGCTTGATCTCATACGCCATATCGTATAAGTCTTTGTCCATGGGTGCTTGCCAGAAATCTTGTGTAGCGCCAAAGGCACGGTCATATTTCTTGCGGTTTGCGGCGAGACCGCTTTGCATGGCGGATGTCCAGTTATTGAAGGCAGTCAACACTGTATCGAAGCGACCATCCACGGCGAGGGCTGCCCATGTTTTATCCGCATTAGCGCTTTGGCTGAATGCCACTGCGACCTGATCGGCGCTCATATTCGGGTTGGATTGCATCTGCGCGAGAGCCAGTTCATATTGCAGACCTTCCCACCCCACATATTCCTGAGAACCGGTGATCGCCGTCGCGTGACCATGCCAGAGATTAAGAATCTCGATCGAAGCCATGTTGCAGCCATCGTACCCGACCACATCAATGAAACCAAGTGCGGGCAG
>JBEBCV010000355.1:0-3266 GCA_041157505.1 Chloroflexota bacterium
CCGTCATTGACCTCGGCAAGCAAGTCCCTGCTGAAACGATCATCACTGAATCCGTGAAAGCCAATGCCACCGCAATTGGTTTGTCTGCCTTGCTTGTTTCCACTTCCAAGCAGATGCCGCTTATCGTCAACGAGATGCAGCGCCGCGGACACAAGATCCCGATCCTTGTTGGTGGCGCCGCCATCAACCGCCGCTTTGGTCGCCGCATCCTCTTCACTGAAGATGGTGAAGCGTATGAACCGGGTGTCTTCTATTGTAAAGACGCCTTTGAAGGCTTGGACACGATGGATGCCCTTATCGATCCCAATCGCAAACCTGCCATGCTCGAACAACTCCGCAAAGATGCGGACATGGAAATGGGACGTGCCTCGCAAACTCCCGATCATCGCAAGACCGAAGGCACACGCTCGAACATCGTCCCTGCACCGATTGCTGTACCTGCCAAACTTGGACAGCGTATCGTCAAAGACATGCCGCTTGAAATGGTCTTGAAGCACCTCAACATGAACGAGTTGTATCGTCTGTCGTGGGGCGCGAAGAATTCCCATGGTGAAGAATGGGAGAAGTTGAAGAATGACTTCGACGCCCGCCTCGCCAAGATGACCAAAGATGCGCTCAAAGACGGCTGGCTCAAACCGCAAGCTGTGTACGGCTACTTCGCCTGTCAAGCCGATGGCGATGACCTGATCATCTACGAGAATGCAGAGAACAAAAAAGAGATCGCACGTTTTAATTTCCCGCGCCAGCCATATGACGATCATCTCGCCCTCTCTGATTACTATGCCTCCGTCGAGTCCGGACAAATGGACGTGGTCGCTTTGCAAGTCGTTACTGTCGGTCAGGAAGCTACTGAAAAATTTGAAAAGTTGCAAGCCGCCAACGACTATACTGAAGCCTACTTCATTCACGGTCTCGCCGTCCAAACCGCCGAAGCGACCGCGAACTATCTCCACGAACACATTCGCCGTGAACTCGGTCTTGCCGAAGAACAAGGCAAACGCTACTCGTGGGGCTATCCTGCCATCCCCGAACTCGAAGATCATTTCAAGGTCTTCAAGCTGCTTCCTGCTGTAGAATCGGAATTGGGTATGAGCCTTGCCACTTCTGGTCAACTCATCCCCGAACAATCCACCGCCGCCATCATCGTCCACCACAAGGAAGCCAAGTACTACTCCGTGGGCGAGAGCCGCGTCGAACAATTAATGAAGTAACAATGACCCATCTGCCCAATACTGAAACCAACTTCTTCCGCCTTATTGGGGCGGAACTTATCCTTGCTGGTGTCTGGTCTCTTTTCATCGCGCTTTCTCAAGGTCTGCGCACGACAACCCTTCTTGCCATTGCAGTGATCCTGGCAGGGTTTGCTGTTTTATCAGCACCGTTTCTTTTGAAGAGACATATTGCAAAGCTCGTTTCAGTATTGGGTGGCAAATTGGGTCAATTTGCTTCTCTTTCCATTCCTGTACTTTTTTCAGTATTTTTATATCTTCGTACCCCCAGTATCGACGTACTGAAAATCATTGGTCCCGTTCTGGCTTGTATTTGGCTGATCGGCATTGAAGTTCTTTTCTTCTTTCAAATCCCAAGCGAAGCGAAGCCAGAACAGAATACATCAAATAACCTAGCCATTCTTTCCGTTTTGCTTGGCTATGGTATTCTACTCATTCCATCTCGCGTTCCATCGTTGTTAGATGGTTTCCCCTGGAACACGCCGCTGGAATTTGTCACGGCGACTCTGATCCTGCCCTTCGCCTTTTTCTTCGGGCAAAGTTTTCTCTCTAAAAAAGCGGCGACGGTTCTTCTCGCGCTCGTGCTTGTTACCAGATTGACCCTGAGCTTTTTTCTCCCTCAATCCGGTTTGGGCGTCCATGTCTACTTTAGTGAAGAGGACCTTGCTTCCAATACATGGGCGCGGACCTATGCATTGAACCCAGCATATAGCGAAGTTGCGCGGCTTCCATATCGTTCCTTCCTTGAATTTCCAGTTGAATCCATTAATACACATGGCTTTGATAAGAACTCGTTCTGGATGACGATGAAATTCAATGGAGTGATTTCGCTTAATGAAGATGAACGTTTGGTCATCATCCTGCAAGGAGCGGAGCAACGTCAGGTCGAACTGGTTGAGATAACCAGCGGGGAACGGTTCGAAGCTGCCACCGCCAAGTCTGTAGACGATTTGGATGCAGGCACCTTTAGCGACCTTCCCTATATTGGAAATGCTGAACTGACAGGCTCGCTTCTCTTCACGAACTATGGCAATGGACGTTTTGAACCTGTGATCCTAAGTCCAGATGGTTCTGCCCGTTCAGCCTACTCGCAGATATGGCTTTCCACGTCCATGCTTGATCTCCCGACCAGTGTTCTTCAACTTATTCAGAACTTGATCCTTGTGCTTTTCTTGGGATGCCTTGTCTGGAGTTTGTGGGACGGGCTTTCTGCTTCATATCGCTTTGGCGTTATTGACACGCTTGATATCTATCTAGCATTGACGGGTTGGGGGTTGTATTACATCGCGGATGTTGCCAATAAACCGACCATCCACCTTTTGATTCTGCCCTTTGTTCTTGTGCTTTTCTTGGTCAAACTGCTGGACTTAATTCTGCGCTCACGGACATATTCCGCTAAGGGATTATTGTTCTCCATTGGCTTGCCGATCTTGTTAATGTTCCTCACGTTGGATTTGCCTAATCTTCAGAGTGTGGTGCTCTTGCCGCAATATCAAGATGTTTTAGATTATCAGATATTGGCACGTAATATTTATATCGCAGGGGATACCTTTCTGTTCCAATCTCCACCATGGGCTTACAAAGTCCTTTATCCCTATGTGATCGGACTTTTGCATATTTTATTTGGTCAGTCTCTTTCAGCGCAGTTCTTTCTCAATATTTGGTCTGCACTATTATCGGTTCTGCTGACCATTGAACTTGCCGCTTTCTTTGGTTTGTCAAAACGGCTATCTTTTGTTGTAGCCAGTGCTTTCTTTTTAATTATTTTA
Organism: Chloroflexota bacterium; assembly: GCA_041157505.1. Taxonomy (GTDB): domain Bacteria; phylum Chloroflexota; class Anaerolineae; order Anaerolineales; family Villigracilaceae; genus Villigracilis. Next base: position 2,999 of record JBEBCV010000355.1, read on the forward strand.
TTGCCTTCCAGCTTTATATATTTCTTCCGTTTTGGTTTGATAGAACCCCTGGCGATCATGACCTTGTTGCTTGGAACGCATTTTGCCAAAGAGGGGAAATTTGGCGCCATGTTCGCCACAGGCATGATAACCGGCATGCTGCGGCTGAATTTTGCAGGAGCCATTTTCACGTCGATCACTTTACTTGAACCAACCTACGTTGGCGGGTTCTCTAAAGTTTGGGGTTCTTTCGTCAACTGGCTCCGGTCAAGTTGGAAGCGTTGGGTTT
>JBEBCV010000356.1:0-8193 GCA_041157505.1 Chloroflexota bacterium
TGCTCGGCAAGTTTCAAGCCAACTCGGCGCGACAACACAGCGGTGATCAACAGCAGACGATTGAAGTCCACACCGTTGGGCGTGCGGCGTGCATTGCCGAATTGAGTTGGCGACGTTAGCCCTTGGACTTCCACAAGGATGGGACGCGTCCCTTCCATGGTCACTGCGATGGCAGAACCTGCCGCATTGATCAACCGTTCCGCCAAAAATGCTTCAGACGGATTGGTCACTTCGATCATGCCGCCTTCGCGCATTTCAAACACGCCCACTTCAGAGGTGGCGCCGAAGCGATTCTTCACCGAACGCAACAGACGATACGCCTGGAAGCGATCGCCTTCGAGATACAAGACCGTGTCAACGATATGTTCCAACACACGCGGACCAGCAATGGCGCCTTCCTTGGTCACGTGCCCGATCATGAAGACCGTCACGCCGCTGGACTTCGCCAACTCACGCAACTGCGACGAACACTCGCGCACCTGCGAGACAGAACCTGCGGATGAGTCCAATTCAGAGAGATAAGTTGTTTGGATGGAGTCAACGATCAATAAATCCGGTTTTGATTCGCGGACGTGGCTGAAGATCACTTCGAGATTCGTCTCCGTCACCAACAGCAGTTCCTTGGGCAGGTCCTTGGTCCCGTTGAAAAGACGCGTGGCACGCATCTTGATCTGTCTTTCTGACTCTTCGCCCGAAACATACAGCACGCGCTGTACCTTCGCCATCTCCATCGCCATCTGCAGCATCAACGTGGATTTGCCAATGCCTGGGTCACCGCCAACGAGCACAATGGAACCGGGAACGATACCGCCGCCGAGCACCCGCGCGAATTCGCCAATGGGCAGGTGGACGCGATCTTCCGCCTCACCACTGACCTCGGAAATGGGTCGCGGCTCCGAGCGTCCGGTCAGCCCTCGAACATTGACTGCACCTTTCTTCGCGACGGGCTCATCGTGGATAACTTCCTCGACCATGCTGTCGAACGCGCCGCACTGTGGGCATTTGCCCATGTACGAAGCAGATACTCGTCCGCATTGCTGACAGACATATCGGGTGTGAGTTTTATTTTTTGCCATTGGATACCTCGTGTAGGGGCGAGGTCACCTCGCCCTTACAAAATCATTGTATGGCAGTATAACAGAATTTTTGTTCTGTTTTTCGCCTGCTATACTCAAAGGTGACAGTCACTCTTAAAGTGACTGTCACCTCATTTACCCAAGGAGAAACGCATGAAACTCGTCTCAAATATTCTTATCGTGATCGTCGCCCTCTTAAACTTTTATTTTCTCTATCTTGAAATGTTCCTGTGGGATAAGCCGCGCGGGATGAAGTCCTTTCGCATGACGGAAGAGCAAGCCAAACAGTCTAAGACCCTTGCCATGAATCAAGGGCTTTACAATGGCTTCCTTGCCGCCGGTTTGCTTTGGGGATTGTTCGCAGGCGACCCCGTGAAAATATTCTTTCTGAGTTGTGTCATCATTGCAGGAATTTTTGGTGCGTTCACTGTAAGCAAACGCATCTTTTATATTCAAGCTGTCCCTGCTATTTTGGCGTTGGTAATATTGTTGGTATTTTAAAACGTTAACCGCCAAGTACACGAAGATCGCAAAGTTTTAAATTTCCCTTCGCGTTCTTGGCGAGCTTGGCGGTTGAAAAAAGGGCGTTCATAAGAGACGCCCTTTATGTTTATTTCACAATATTCACGAAATCCGCAAATAACCCATATGCTGTTTCGACTGGTCCACCCGTCATACCGGGTTTCTCTGATAAGACGATCGAATAATCAATGATGACATCGGTGCGGAAGGTGATGCCTGTACTGGAGTTCATCATTCCATACAGCGACGAAGACGAGTCAACTAATTGGGGCGAAACACTGACCTTGATCTCACCATTCACTTTTTCAGCAGAACAAACCAACTTATAACGCTTGCCATCTGCTTTGGCTTTGGCGATCATATCGGTTGTGATGCCGCGAATGCCGGTGGGATTCACGTGCTGCGGGGTCATGGGTGTGTCCCACAACACGGTCACCAGTGCGGCGACTTTGATTGCAGCATCCCAGCCATCCACATCGTTGGTGGGATCAGTTTCCGCGAGACCGATCTTTTGCGCATACGCGAGGGCTTGCTCATAGGTCTCGCCGCTTTCCATGCGGGATAAGATGACGTTGGTCGTGGCATTAAAGATACCTTTGAAGGATTCCAAGTCCGCGAGCGGAAACGCCTCACGCATGACCGAGAAAACGGGTGCGCCGCCCAAAACCGCAGATTCATGCCGGAAGATTTTTCCCTTACTCTTTGCCAGGTCCATCAATTCACGATAGCCATGCACCACCGGGCCTTTATTCGCCGTGCTGACGTGCATTCCCAACTCCAATGCTGTTCGGATGTGGTCAATGGCGGGCTGTCCTGTCTGTGTGTTGACTGGGGAATTCTCGAACATTACATTGGCGGCAGAGTTGTTGATGACAGAGATCGAGTCGCTGACCGGAAAGACAGAAAGTTCGGAAATATCTTTTCCATTTTCCACCAGATCCAATGCTTTTTGAATGTCCAATCCGTTTTGGTTCACGGCGTATCCATGACGACCAGTAGAAATGCCGGTAAACGAGAAAGTGACATTGTGTTTGGATTTCAATACATCCTGTTTGCGGACAAGAAGGCGGGCTAATGAACGGGCAACGTTTCCAAAACCGATGAGGGCGAGGTTGTAATGCATGAGTTGAGTTCTCCTGTGTCAGGTGTTTCAGTGTCACGTGGTACGGGAATACTTGACACTGGATTACGTTTTATACGGGTGGATATGGATATGCCCGACGTCCTTGCAATGGGCGTGGGAAGAATTTTGATTCACATAATTCTTCAGCACGGAAGAGGAGGGCTTCGATCTCTCGGGGGCTGAGATAACGCTCAAAGAGGGCAGACCAGTTTCCGGTCGATGAGAGAGGCACGAGTAATTCACCAGGGATGGCTTGATCGGCGAAGTCCCATATCACAGTGCGGAGTTTGGGCTCTTCGTGGAAGCATATCCCATGATCAATGGCGTGGAGTTGATGGCTGCCGTCTTCGAAGAAAACGTGACTGCCTTTGCGGTCGGCGTTGTTGGCGAGGATGTCAAAAAGAACGACCGGTCGAAGTTTCTGTTTATCTTCGATGGTGAAATTGAAGTAGTGATATTCGATGTCGTATTCGACGTATTGCTGCAACGAACCGGGTCCATGCGGGCCATCTTCACGATAGACTGTGACGGGTACGATATGCAAGCCAAGGGCTTCGCTTAATTCATAGGCTGCAACTTCACGCAAGGCAAGTGTGTTGTCGGGGAAATCCCAAAGGGGTTGCTCACCTTTGCTGGGTTTATACACTGCCTTGATGATCTCGTCTTCATGATGAACGTCGACGAGAAAGGTGTAATTTGAACCGAGCATGAACTGACCACGAAGTTCGTAGTTGCCATGAGTGAGGATGTTTTTTGTGTTTGGGGAAGAGTTCATGAGAGGTCGAAAGTTAAAGGTCAGAGGTCTTTGACTTTTGACCTTTGACCTTTGACTCGTTTTTAGTGCAAGTGTCCGTTCTTCTTGGGACAGAAGTGACCGGTGGGTTCCATCGGTTGGCTGCATTGCGGGCAGATGGGGCGTCCGCGCGAGGAGACTTCCTGTCCCCAGCGGGCGAGTTGACGTAGTTGGGTGCGGGTTGCCCAGAAGCGGATCTGCGATGCTTCTTCGGGGTCTTGTTCTTCGGTGATGAGTTCTTTGGCAAAGACAACCACACGGTCGCGGTCTTTGTCGTAGCCAAGACCGATCTCCCCGGCACGAAAGAGCGGGTCTACAGGCGGGTTGATGCGCATCACCTCTTCCACGTAATCACCCGAGGCTTCTTCAAGGTCTGGGTATTGCTGGCTGAGTTGACCAAGAAATTGTTCAACACCAATGGCAAGCGAAAGCAATTGTGCTTTTTCGATGATGATGGTGTAGGTGCGGTGTTCAGAGTAAGCGTGCAGATAAAAAACGCGTTGACCAGGTTTGCCAATCGCGTCAGCGGTGATGTGATCACAGGGGTCGACGTCAATATCAGTGCGGGACATATGAATTACCTTTTTTGAGAGTATACCAGAAGAGACCATTGACCATGGATGATAGACAATTGCGTAATAGTGATACGTAAAAGAATCTACAGAGATTTGTAGAGTTGTAAGACAGGTCGTTTCTTTACACTCCGTCGCGTATCGTCTATCGTTCAAACAGGTATAATCCCATCAATTCGCCAAAGGAGATGCCATGTACGATAAAAAGATGCTCGATGAAATTCAGCAATCGCTTTCCAAGTGGGAAGAGACTTCTCTCAAGAAAGCTTTAAATCAACTTCCTGAACGCGCCGACGAATTTATCACTACCTCTTCTGAACCGATCAACAGACTTTACACACCGCTCGATATTGCAGATCTAGATTACAACACCGCACTCGGCAACCCGGGTGAATATCCTTACACCCGCGGAGTTCACCCAACGCTGCATCGCTCCAAACTGTGGACGATGCGCATGTTCGCAGGCTTCGGCACTGCGGAAGAGACGAACCAGCGCTTCAAATACTTACTTGATCAGGGTCAGACCGGCTTGAGCATTGCCTTCGACCTGGCCACATTGATGGGCTACGACACCGACCAACCCGAAGCGCTTGGCGAATTCGGTAAATGCGGTGTGGCAGTTTCTTCGTTGAAAGACATGGAAATATTGCTGGATGGTATCCCACTCGATAAAGTTTCCTCGAGTATGACCATCAACTCACCTGCTGCGATCATTTGGGCGATGTATCTTGTTGCTGCTGAAAAGCAGGGTGTGCGTCTCGACCAATTGCGCGGCACTCTGCAGAATGACATTCTCAAGGAATTCATCGCGCAGAAAGAATTCATCTTCCCGCCTGAACCATCCATGCGCCTCGTGGTAGATACGATGGAGTTCGGCTCGAAACATGTACCGCAGTGGAATACCATTTCCATTTCGGGCTATCACATTCGTGAAGCTGGTTCGACGGCCGCGCAGGAATTGGCGTTCACCCTTGCAGACGGCATGGAATACGTCCGCTGGGGCATTGCGCGCGGTATGGACGTGGACGAATTCGCGCCGCGTCTTTCCTTCTTCTTCAACGCCCACAACGACTTCTTCGAAGAGATCGCCAAGTATCGCGCTGCTCGTCGTATTTGGGCGCGTGAAATGCGTGAGACCTTCAAAGCCAGGAATCCGCGCTCATGGTTGATGCGCTTCCACACACAGACGGCGGGGGTCTCGCTTACGGCGCAGCAGCCGGAGAACAATATCGTCCGTGTGGCGATTCAAGCTCTTGCCGCTGTTCTTGGCGGTACACAAAGTTTGCACACCAATTCGATGGATGAGGCGCTCGCGCTTCCTTCTGAACATGCAGTGAAGGTCGCTCTGCGTACTCAGCAGATCATTGCCGAAGAATCCGGCGTGACGAATACGGTCGATCCGCTTGGGGGTAGTTTCTTCGTCGAAGCGCAAACAGACCGAATGGAGAAAGATGCGTATGCTTACTTCCAGCGTATCCAAGACATGGGTGGAGTCATCCCGGCGCTGGAAAAAGGTTTTATGCAGAGCGAAATTTCAGACGCGGCATATCGCTATCAGCGTGAGATCGATGAGAACCGTCGTAAGGTTGTGGGTGTGAATGCTTATCTCGATGACAAACCCGCCGCCATCCCTATCTTAAGAATGGACCCGAACGGGTACAGCCGTCAGTTGAATCGCCTTAACGAAGTCCGTAAGACGCGCGACAGCGGACGCGTGGGGCAAACTCTCGACGCTTTGCGGATTGCTTGTGAAGGCACTGAGAATACAATGCCCTATATTCTGGATTGTGTTCGTGCTTATTGCACATTGGGAGAAGTCATCAGTGTGATGACGAAGGTCTTCGGAAAATACGAAGAACCAACAATGATCTGACAGGGGCGAGGTTCCACGCTCTTTTAAGAAAAGCGGAAACGATTTATGTCGTTTCCGCTTTTTTACTTCTACGAATTGTCAGCAGCCTTTGGATCTTCTGATATTTCTCGCGCGTGAGCGGATACGACCATGCAAGGATGATCGTGCCCGTCAAGATCAAAGCACTGATGAACGAGTCCATCATACGGATCATGAACAAGGCTGATTCTGGCTGTTGGTAGGTGGTGACATTCTCAGGCGGCGCCTGATAGCCCGACCAACCCAGAATTTGCAAGGTAACAAAGATGACCAGCGCCCCCGTCAACTTGCGGATGAGGGTGCGAATGCCGTAGTAGATACCTTCCTGTCTTCGCCCAGTGCGGAGTTCATCCCATTCGATCACATCCGGCAAAATGGAGTCTGGCAATATGTATGCTGCCGAAACTCCAATGCCTGCAAACGCAGCAAGGGTTAACATGTAGGTGGTTTCGCCAGGCTGAATGGTGAAGATAAGCAACTCTACAACGATCCAGGCTGCCATGCCTGCAATATAGGCGCGGATCTTGTTCTGTCTTTTCGAGATCCATAACCAGAACGGAACGAAGAGTACACACGAGAACATCATCACACCAAAGAATGCAGACTCAAGTGCAAGGTCTACACCGAAGAGGTTGATCTTCGCCAGCAAGTTGCCCTGTGCCACCCAATACAACAAAAAGAAGGGAAAGGTAATGGCGACCATATCCACTGCCGACCAGTTGAACATGTAAATACCAACCGCGTAACGGAACGGTATGTTTTGCCATGCCAATTTCAACGTTTCGCGGAACGAAAGAGTATCCTGCTCGATCGCCTCAGAAGCAAAGCGTTCACGAATGGACAAACCAATAATGAACAAAGGCAATGCGCCGATCGCCCCAAAGACAGCGCCTGCGGTCATGAATCCCTGCTGTTGCGTGCCGCCGCCCAAAATCACTGCATCCACGATCATGGGCGCAGCCACCACCACTACCATGGCTGAAACCAATTGAAAGACCGAACGAAAACTCGAAAGCGAGGTGCGTTCATCATAGTTCTGTGTCAGCTCGGGGGTTAGGGAGTAATATGGCACAGCCACCAAGGTCGTAAGCGTATCTGAGATCATGAACGCCAGCGTCACATAGATCAACAGACCGATCTGACTCTCCCAATTGGGCGCTGACCACAGCATTACAAAACTTAAACCAAACGGGAAAGCAAACCACAATAAAAACGGTCTGCGTCTGCCAAGCTTCGATTTGACCCTGTCGCTCAACATGCCAATGATCGGGTCATTGATGGCGTCCCACACAATGCCAACCAGGGCGCCCAGCGACGCCAAACGCGGCTCAATACCAACCACATCGGTTAGATAAATTGCGTAGAAAATAGAACGCATCATACTGATGCTGGCAATTCCCCAATCCCCCGAACCATATAAAGTCTTTAGCCAAAATGGAAGTTTTCTACTCATCAAGCCTTCAAAGTTTCGCGCAAGTGTAACATGGATATAATACCGGTATGCCTTCGTTAGCAGATAAATTAAAGTCGCTCGGTGTGAAGACGGCAAATACGCTGCCTTCCCCGCCCAAACCTGATAGCCAGTCTATAGACTCGGTCGTCGCTGGGAATTTTATCGCCACCCCTCGCGGCGAAGCCTTCGTTGCCGAACAAGCCTACGACTCTACCTATCTTCACGGACGCTTCTCGCCATTCTCCTCTTTCCCGCTCTCCTTTATCTCACAATGGGCGAACGATCCGCGCATTGATCAATTGCCCATCACAAAATATGCCTTTCTCGATACGGAAACCTCCGGTGTTTCCGGCGGGACGGGAACCTATGCTTTTCTCGTGGGCGCCGCCCGCTTTGTGGACGGGAAGTTCACCCTCAAGCAATTCTTCCTGCGCGACCCTGCCGAGGAACCAGCCATGCTGGAGGCGCTCATCCACTTCCTTGCCCCCTGTGAGGGATTGGTGACCTTCAATGGTAAAGCCTTTGATGCGCCGCTTCTCAAAACCCGTTACTCATTGCACAGAATCCCTGTCCCCTTTAATGAGTATGCCCACATCGACTTATTGCCTTTAGCAAGAAGGTTATGGCGAGACCGCCTGCCTTCACGGGCGTTGAAATATATTGAAGAACATGTCATGGGTTTCACGCGTTCTTCTGATGAAGTGCCCGGTTATGAAATTCCCTGGCTTTATTTCGATTACCTGCGCACAGGCGATGCCCGTCC
>JBEBCV010000357.1:0-2607 GCA_041157505.1 Chloroflexota bacterium
GAGGAAGGCGCATGGACGAGGAGCACATCGGCATTGCCTTCTTCTCCCATCTTGAGCGCTTCACCAGTGCCGACAGCGACGGTCTGCACAGTGTAGCCAGTCTGTTCTTCGAACATGGGCACGAGTACATCGAGCAAGCCAGAGTCCTGTGTGGATGTGGTGGTGGCAAGGATGATATTCGGGTTGGCGGGGGCAGCAACTTCAGTTGGCGCTTCAGTGGCAGATTCGGTTACGACAAATTCTTCGGTCGCCGAAGCCTCTGTCGGCGCGGGTGAGGCGCAGGCTGCCAACGTCAGAGAGAGGACGAGAAGAAGAGATAAGAGGATGTTGAGTTTTGTTCGGTTCATACTATCTTTTCCTTTTTTATATTATATTCGATTAAGTAAAAACTTAATCGTTGGAGCCAAAAAAATTACACGGTGACGAGTTCCCCACTGTGATGAGCATCGTATCCGGTCAGAGAAGCCAGCATTTCACGGAAGTTTACAGTCTGAATGTATTCAAGAAGTGGATTGAGGTTGGTTTCCTGTTCGCGCGGCAGGATGAGATCGTAACGTTCTTCAAAGAGCGGGATGAACCCCAATCCATTTTGATGCGCCGCCGCTTGCAGACCAAGTGATACATCCACCTTGTTTTGGATGACCAAATTCGCCGCCTCACTATGTGTTTTGACCTGATTCTCGTACCCCGAAATTTTCTCCACTGGAATTTTTTGCTTGCGCAATTCAGCATCCAGCCATAAGCGTGTTCCTGAACCGGCGTTGCGATTCGCAAAGCGGATATTGGGTCTGGCAATGTCTGCGATCTTCTTAATACCTTTCGGATTCCCGCTGGCGATCATCAATCCTTGAGTGCGGTATGCGAGAGTGATGACCTCCACGTCGCGGTCTGGGAAGAGATGTTTGACAAAGGGAGTGTTGTACTCGCCGCTTTCATCCAACAAATGCGAACCGGAGATCTGGCAAAGTCCCTGCCGAAGATTGACCAATCCATCCAGTGAGCCAACGGGCAGGCTGAGCAGTTGAACGTACTTCGCTAAATACTCAGTTACCTTTTCAAGAGCAATATCATGGCTGCCGGAAAAAATGACCGTGGGCTTTTTACTCTTGGGCAGGATAATCTCTTGTAATAGAAGTGCATCTGCTTTGGCACGGTAGAACTTTTCCTTCACCTTGCCCGTCTTGCGAATCTCACTGACTTCGATCAGCCCAGCAGACTCAAGCGCGAGGATGTGATGTCGCACCCATGCAGGGGACTGTTTTAAGGTCCGTGCGAGAAGCGTGAGCGTGGCAGGAGCCGCCATCAACAGACGAAGAATATCCATGCGGCGTGAATCCGCAAGCAGTTTGATCTTGTCGAATGAATTGATGGAACTGACCGTTTTCATTTTCGGGTAAGGGAAACCTTAATGGTGAGTTTAATTGTTAAAGCGAGGTGAGTCAAGCGCATTTTTATTTGACACTGCCCTGCGTGCATGTTATAAAACATGCACAATTTACGGATATGCTCATCCAGAGAGGCTGAGGGACCGACCCTTTGAAGCCTCGGCAACCGTTCAAGCGGTGCCAACTTCGGCAGACGATTGTCTGGGAGATGAGAGATGATATGTATTCATGTCGCCTCTCGCTTGAGAGGTGTTTTTATTGATAAAGGAGAACGATGACAGTCAATAATCGGGTCTTCATTCAAGAGTTGATCGCAAAGTTCGCCACCAGCTTTGACGTGAAAGATTGGGACGGTCTGCAAGCCTGCTTTACCGAATCTATCTACACGGATTATTCAGACTTGCGCGGCACACCGCCGCAAACGGTGACTTCGGCGGATTATGTAAAGTCCCGTCATGAGTCGTTGGATCATTTGAAATTGCATCATCTGGTGAGCAATTACGAGATCGACTTCCCCGATACGGGTGGCGCAACCTGCCGTGCTTCGATGGTCGTGTGGCGCAGGTCTGATACGGAAGAATTTACATCTCATTGCGTCTATATCTTCCAACTTGTTCAACAAAGCGGCGAGTGGAAGATCAGTGGCATCACGCAAAAAGTTTTATGGAATGATGGGCGACCGTCCATTCATTCTGGCGCGAAGAGTTAATGGTAGAGAAAGTAAAACTCGCTGGCGGACCTGAGAAAACGGTCACTTGGGTCTGGCTTGAAAATGCTCAACTCAAGGTGGAGTATTACGACTTTAGTGAAGATGCCCAGCGGATGTTCGGAAATGATATCGCTTATACGATCACTGTCCGCGATATGGCGAAGTTATTTATAACTGTAAGTAAAGACGAACATACTTTAATTCCATGGGTCATGGAATACTTCAAGAGCTATTTTGGAATCAAGCAATGGCTTGAAGGAAATAAAATTAGTTTTGATATTGAAATCGAAAGTCATGCGTAATACGCCTGCGCTGTAAAAGAAAATATTTGTACAATCTACATGATCTGTGGATTTGAACTTAGGAGAATTAATGAAAAGACAATACACCAACCGCAGTTACCTCGACGCTCTCGAAAAGAAAGTCCTCGTCTTCGATGGCGCGATGGGCACGAGCCTGCAATTGCAAAACCTGACCGCTGAGCATTTCGGCGGCGAACAGTATAACGGATGC
>JBEBCV010000358.1:0-8182 GCA_041157505.1 Chloroflexota bacterium
TATTAGTAGCCAGGAATTGTCCGGACGATTCCTGTGTCAATCTTAAGTATGCTTACTCTAGAATTTCACTGTCACACTATTGCATCAAAAGACTCCCTGACCCGCCCTGAGGACTTGATCCGTACTGCGCGGAAGAAGGGACTCGACCGACTCGTCATCACCGACCATAACTCGATCGGTGGGGCGGTTGCGGCTCAAAAACTTGACCCGGAACTGGTCATTGTTGGTGAAGAGATCATGACAACTCGGGGAGAGATCCTTGCGGCTTTTGTAAAAGAGGAGATTCCTGCCGGGTTGACTCCACAAGAGACGATTCGAATATTGAAAGCGCAGGGAGCATTTATCAGCGTATCGCATCCGTATGACACGCATCGCAAAGGCGGGTGGATGGAAGCTGATTTACTGGAGATCATTCCGTACGTAGATGCGATCGAAGTTTTCAACTCGCGTTGCATGGACCCGCGTTTTAATCACAGGGCAAAGGTATTTGCAGAAAAACATAATTTGCCCGGCACAGTTGGGTCAGATGCGCATGGAGCGTTCGAGGTGGGGAAGTCCGTCATGTTGCTGGACCCGTTCGATGGTCCGGAGGGGTTGCGGAAGGTGATTCGACAGGCGAAGGTTCAGACAAAATTGTCTCCCTGGTGGGTGCATCTTGTTTCGCGTTATGCGTCGATCAAGAAGAAGTTTGGATAAACGGACCAGGTTTTACCCTGTGGCTTCGTTGGTATAATTTTATTGAACTTATCTTCCAACTGGTCACGTTTGTGATGCCCATTCATTCAGATATAAAACCTACTTTATTAACACTTCAGCGCTTCAACGATAGTAAGAAACGAAGAGCTTTGTTGATTTGCTTGCTTTTGGCTACCTTGGTTTTATTGACGCTAGGACTTCAGAATATTTCTCTTCAAGCTCCCACCCCCGTTAATTTTGAACAACAAAATGATGATACCAGTCCCTACCTTGCCGCTTTGCGGGAAGATCGGGCATTCATTGTTGTAGCATTTGTTTTACTGATCGTCCTCTTGTTATTGTTCATTTCGCGCATTGATCGTAAATGGGGGATTATTCTTCTTGTAAGTTCAGTCCTTATCTCTTTCGCGTTTTATTTATCCTCTTCTGAAACCATAAAAGAAGTTGCTTTACCTGCACAAAACGTCAGTACACCTGTGGTTGAGGAGGCGGACTCTCCACCGGTGCAAGCGGCAGCTGAATATGAGACGGTTGAATTTCAGCCGCCGCAGTTTTCAAATTTATTTTTACTCTTCATCAGCCTTGCTGTTATCTTGTTCATTGCTTTTATTGTTTGGATGCTTTTCCTTTGGCAAAGGATGCAGCCGCCTGTGATGCATATTCAGCCTTTAGAGGAGATCGGTGAGGTGGTTCGATCTGCGCTGAATGAACTGGAGAAGGGAACGGATGGACGGGATGCTGTGATCCAATGCTATGTCAGTATGAATGAAATCGTGATGCGCAGCCATCGCGTGGAACGGGGTGCTTCGCGAACAGCATCGGAGTTTGTAGCGCGGCTTGAGAAGTTGGGGCTTCCCGGGGAAGCTACCCGCAAACTGACGCATTTGTTCGAATCAGTTCGGTATGGAGCCAATTCATCGCAACCATTAGAGGTTGAAGAGGCGAAAGCTTGTCTTGCTGAGATCGTAAAGTATTGTGGAGAACCTGCATGAGATACAGATGGTTCTTGATCGCTGCGGGAAGTGTATTGATTTTATTGCTGGCATATCTTTTGCGAGAAGTTGTCAATGAAAAGATCGTGATCCCTTTTTCGTATCTTTGGTGGCGACTTGGACTGTACTACCATGCGATCGAAGAAGAGACCTGGTTGGTTCTTACTGTCGGCATGATCTCCATCCTTGCATATGTGGGCGTTGCAGGGGAGGTGTCTTCTTCAGATAAGTCGGATGGACATGCTAAAAATCCAGTTCAGGGACCTGTGGAAGAACTCATAAGTTGGTTGGCGAAATCTCACCATCGTGCATATTATCGTTGGCGGATCGCGAATCGATTATCAAGAATGGCAAGGTCTTTGCTGCAGCAGCGCGATGGTGAAAGTAATTGGAACGTTTCCAGTTGGGATGCGCCTGAAGATGTAAAAACCTATTTACGGTATGGTGAGAGGCGTTCTTCTGGGGGAAAAGAGTCTTCTCTCGCGCAGAGGTCCAATGTAAGGTCGGAAAGAGCAAATCCTATAAAGGTTGTTGAATATCTTGAATCAGAGATCGGGGAGCATTTCGATGCAAATAAATGAAGTTTCAACTGTTGGTCGGCAGGTTATCAAAGAGGTGGAACGGGCAGTCGTTGGAAAGCGAGATCTGCTTTTCATGGTCATGTCTGCACTTCTGGCGGGCGGACATGTTCTATTGGAAGATTATCCCGGGCTTGGCAAAACGTTGATCGCGCGCAGTTTTGCTTCGGTATTGGGTTTGAATTTTAAACGTATTCAATTCACGCCTGATCTGCTGCCGGGTGATATCACGGGCGGATATGTGTTCAACCGCAATAAAAATGAATTTGAGTTGAGGAAAGGACCGGTCTTTACGCAGGTGTTGCTTGCCGATGAGATCAACCGCGCTTCTCCCAAAACTCAAGCCGCCTTGTTGGAAGCCATGCAAGAGGGACAGGTTTCTCTTGAAGGCGAAACATTACCGCTTACCGAACCCTTTGTGGTATTGGCAACTCAAAACCCAATTGAATATGAAGGGACATTCCCATTGCCGGAAGCGCAGTTGGATCGTTTTTTGGTGAAGTTAACGGTGGGGCACCCCACTGTTGCAGAAGAGATCGAAATTCTGCAACGCAGACGCGAGCGCAAGCAAGATGAGGTGTCATTACAGCAAATTACCGGGACCAACCAGATCATGGCGATGCGTGCTGCGATCGAGACGGTTTATGTACATCCTGATATTGAAACCTATATTGCAGAGTTGGTACATGCCACACGCATCGACCGTCGCGTGGCAGTGGGGGCAAGCCCGCGCGCTTCATTAGCGTTCCTGAAACTTGCCCGCGCTTTCGCAGCCTTGGAAGGACGCGACTTCGTGCTGCCAGATGACATCAAGCATTTTGCTTCATCAGTGCTGGGGCATCGCCTCGTTTTGCAGCCAGAACACTGGATGTCACAACGTGCCCGTGGGGATGTTGTAACCGATGTTTTGAACAGGGTGGCGGTTCCAGTTATTAAATGAACCGTTCAGCATTCATCACAGCCTTCGCCTTTGTGTTGTTCGTCATTGCTCTTGCAACGACGAATGGAGGTTTGCTGGTTCTTGCCATTCCCTTCATTATCTATTTGTTGCTGGGATTGTGGAGCCTGCCAGAAAAGATCGAGCTGGAGATCACTCGGTCGATGGATTCTGAACGGGTCAATCCAAATGACCTGGTGAAGGTGGAGATAATTGTTCGTAACCGTGGGGCTGAATCTGTAGAAGTATTGATCGAAGACCAAATCCCTGAAGGTGTTGTGTTGCATTCGGGTTCGCCTCGTCAGCTTGTGATGTTGCCCGGCAATGGCGAGAGAATGTTTGAATATGTGATCTCTGCGCCTCGTGGAACCTATCATTTTGACGGGCTAAGAGTGAAAGTGGGAGATGCTCTCGGGCTGATGCGTCATGCCGAAGTTGCCCCTGTGCAGGGGCAGTTATATGTCGTCCCAAATGTGCTTCGCTTGAAACGAGTTTCTATTCGTCCACGCCGAACAAGGCTTTATACGGGGAACATCCCTGCACGGGTAGGCGGTTCAGGGACAGAATTTTTTGGCGTACGCAATTATCAGCCCGGCGATCCGCCGCGTGCCATTAATTGGCGTGCCAGCGCCAGGCATTCAGGAATGTATTCCAATGAGTTCCAGCAGGAACGTGTCACCGATGTGGGAATTGTATTGGATGCCCGCAGACAGGCGAATGTGTTTGCTGGCGACCGGTCCATGTTGGATAATTCCATTATGGCGGCTGCGGCATTGACTGATGTATTTCTTTCGCAAGGGAACCGGGTTGGCATGTTGATCCAAAGCTCCACTCTGTCCTGGTCCTATCCCGGGTATGGCAAAGTCCAGCGTGAACGCATCATGCGGACTTTAATGGGTGCTCACCTCGGTGATAGCCAGGTGGTGATGAGTTTGCCTCGTTTGTTATTTGGTAAGTTCTCGGTTGATTCTCAGATCGTTCTGGTGAGCCCATTGATCACAGACCCCTTGATCGCCGATGACCTTGATGTTGTCTTGCATTGGCGAGCTCGCGGATATCAAGTTCTGGTCATCATTCCAGACCCGGTTTCATTTGAACTATCCCGGCTGCCCGTCAGTGCGGAGAAGGACCTTGCGGGTCGTATGGTGCATCTGGAACGTCGAACTGCTTTGAATCGCTTGCTGCATGCTGGAGTTCAAATTGTAGAATGGAATGTCGAAATGCCTTTTGATCAGGCGGTAAGCCCATATTTGAGTCGTCCTGTTGTGGGTCAATTTGCTGGGAGATTGCCATGACCCGTTTGGCGATCCTGGTCTGCATAGGGATGGGAACCGCAGCTCTTTCGTTTGGTTTTGCCAATATTGAATACTTGCTGCCTGGCATCCTGATTCTAATTCTTGGAGTTGCTTGGATCTATGCCCAATCGACCGGGGTGGAATGGTCTTCAATGGCTGGGTTGATCGGTGCAGGAATAATTGGAAGTGGCGGCATTTTGCTCGGTGCTAATTCCATGTGGATGCTTGCTGGCATTCTTTTTTCGCTTCTCGCCTGGGATCTGACCGGGTTTCAAACACGATTGAGTTTTGCTTCCACTGTGAACGACGCCAACCTACTCGAAAGAAAGCACCTGCAGCATTTGGGATCGTTGATCGCAATCACAATCGTCCTGTACATGTTCACAGTGTTCGTTCAAATAGAACTGGGATTGTGGTGGTTGATCTTGCTGGCTTTCGCAATGACCTTTGGACTCATCCAATTGCTTTGGAAATTGAAATAGTTATTCGGTTTCTGTTACTGTAATAAAGCGTTCCTGTTTACCAAGCCGCAAGTGCAGAGCATAAAATGCGGTTGCAGCGACGGCACATAAAACGCCGCCAACATACCAAAGTAGGTCGGGGTTAAGGTTATCGAGGATGAGACCGGCAAGCATGGGGGCAAAAATGGAAGGCAGCAGCCATGTCAGACCGAAGATCGCCATGTAGCGTCCGCGCATTTCGACGGGGGAGAAGTTGGCGGCAAGGGTTTGGCTGGTGGGCATGATGAGCATTTCACCGATGGTAATGACCACAATGGCAGACATGAACAACCAATAGGCAGAGACAAACCCAAACATGCTAAAGCCCAGCATATAAAAGAGTGTGCCGACAGCCATAATACCGAAGGGTGGACGATGTTTTATGTTGCGAGAGACCCAGAATTGGAACAGGATGACTGTGATGGCACTGGTAGTCATCAGGAAACCATATCCCTGCGGATCGATGGAATGATTGTCGCGTAGGTAGACCGAAAGCGAGTTATACATTTGCTGGTAAACTGCGCCCATCAGAATGGCGGCGACGATGAATGCCATGAAGGCGAAGTCTTTAAGGACAATCCTATATCCGGCGATGGTTGTCCAAAGAGATTCATGTTGCTTGTGTTCTTCTTCATGATGCTCGGGCTTTGTCTCTGGCATGGATGTGAAGAAAATTACCGCCACGATACAGCTGACGATGGCATCAATGATGAAGAGCAGCATGAAGGAACGATTGGCAAGGAAGCCGCCGATGCTGGGACCAATGATCCACGCCAGATTGCGGACAACACGCATCAGCCCGAACCCTTCCTGGCGCTGCTTCTCGTTCAGAATGTCTGCCATCATGGCTTGGTGGGCAGGACCGGAAACGTCTGAGAGTAAACCGATGAAAGCAGCGAGGGGGAAGAGCACTGCCAACGAGTTGACCATTCCTAACGTGAGCGTGCTGAGGGCACTGAAGATCAAACCGAAGAGGATCAACTTGCGGCGACCAAAGCGATCGGTCAGTGCGCCGCCAACCATATTGCCAACAATGCCGAAGATGGAGAACGTGGCAAGCACCATGCCGGCCTCGGTCATACCAACGTTGAATTTACCGGTAATGTAAAGTGAGAAGAAAGGGAAGAGCAGCGTCCCACCGATACTGTCAATAAAGAAGGTCAGGACGATGATCCAGAAGCGGGGAGGGAATTGGTGATAAAGGTTTTTAAGGCGTGTGAACATAGGGCTTGCATTATAGAACAGATGTTTCGTCTGTCAAGTCGAAAATGATACCCTTGTTCACTCGCTTGCCATTCCAAGCACCGATGTAAAGCCATGCAGAAAGAAACTGCTGCCGACAATCATCACAGTATGCTTTGGATCTCCACTAATAACAGTCCAATGGATGCCATACGCGACGATGGAAACGCCCGCAATGACGAGCAGCAAGCCATACAAGATCATCTTGTGTTGCCCAACTGGTTGAGCGCTGTCTTTAAAGGTGAGGAAGCCAAAAGTCACACCGAGAATACCCAAACCGGTCTTCCATGCGATCCAAGCGAGGGTCTCATTGGAGGAGATGCAAGAAAGGATGAGTAAGACTCCCAAGAGAAAATTGATCAGTGCCAGAAAAATAGAAATGACTTTCATACCTGTGCCTCCTTTTATTGAAATTAGGATAGCAAGACAAGGCTGGCAAAGTCTATTGAGAGTCTCTCAAAGGCTATAAAAAATTTATCTGCCGATGAATCCCTTTTTACTCGCTTCGTTCAAGGCTTGGAAGTTGAGTGCATAAAATTCGGTGTATCCGCATGCGCCGCAAATGAATGCCCTGAACGTGCTTTGTTCGAACTTGGGCGCCCAAAGGAACGGGCGAGTGGGCGGCTCGGGTTCGGTGATGTTGACATAAGGTTGAACGCTATCTCCACCGCGCAGGGGAAGTTCATTGATGATCTCGTTCGAACCGCATTTCGGGCATGTTCCGTTTTTCATGATGGTCTCCTAAAGGATGGAATTTAGCCATCATAGTTGGTGGAGGAGTAGTTCGGTATCCGCCAAAGGGTGGATAATCTGTGGAGAGGGCGTAACCGTTTTGAGCGGGGTAAGAAGCGTCGTGGGAATGGCAGTCGGGTAGATGTCTCATATGCATTGAACGCATAAAAGAGTGAATCCGATTTTCTAATCGGCAATTTTGGAATTGAAAGCAGGTATGTGAAAGGTCTTATCGAGATGTATGGCAAACATCTCACCAGTAGAACGATCTTGCCCTGAAAGTCACCATTGTGGACATATCCATTTGAGGAGCAAAGCAAGGTCTCAGGTACTTTGATCGGACAAAACGTAACTATTATTGGTTCACATAGTAGAAATGTTCGATCTGGCAAAGATGCTTGAAGCCTATTTTTTTGTAAATATTGAAACCCATCTTGGACGATTGCAATGTAGCGATGCGGTATCCCAAGTCGCGGGCGTCGTGAAGTGGTTTTACGGTCATTGCCAAGCCAATGCTTTTTCCGCGGGCTTCTGGCAAGGTGGATACACTATAAATGCCCGCTACTCCTCCGCCAAGGAATAGACATGATGTGGCAACAGCTTTGCCATGAAGATATCCGATGTAATTACGTACGGGAAGGTCAAGCCCCAGGCTCGACCATGTTTCAAAGATGAAGGGTTTCCATTCCAGTGGTAATCCATAGCCGGGTGCAAAAGCGTTCACCCAATCTTGTAAGGTTTCGGTATTGGTTACAGCTTGAATTTCAAAACCATCTATGGTTGGCATGGGAGTAGTCATGTCTTTCAAGTCAATTGCCATACCGGGTATATCGTGCGAAAAAATGAATCCGTGCTTTGAGAGGAAAGGTTCCCACTCTGCAATACTAAGATGCGGTTCGAGCCACCAAGTAAAAGATTCGACTTTATGCTCTTTGAAAGTTCGAATCATTTCTTGAATGTAAGTTTCATCTTCCGGTGTGGGAGGTTGGGTTACCAGAATGCCGTTGAACCATGGATGAGGCAGGGAAGAGGTCCATTTGACTTTGTTTCCAGGCGATGGGTTTCCAGCAAGACTGCGATAAAGTGCAGAGAGGTTGGCGCGGATGGCTGTAACGAGAGCCTCATCTGTTGTGCTGGTCTGTTTTTGCATGCAATGAATCTCCTTTGGCTGGAGTCATTATAGCCCCCATATCTATCCATACCTGAATAC
>JBEBCV010000359.1:0-4531 GCA_041157505.1 Chloroflexota bacterium
CTTAAACCAGCCCTAAGGTATGAGGACGAAATCCTTGCTGTTCTAATTATTGTGTCAATAGCAATTTCATGCAATTCATCAGGAATGCGGTTAAATACATCTAGCATCCTAAATACTAAAAATAAATTACCTTCTTTGTACAGGTTTCGAATTTCAGCAATGTATTTATCCGTTTGTTCATTCTTGTTGAGAATGTTGCCATTCATATCCAATTTACTCGAATTTTGATCTAGTGAAGGAACGAAACTACTATCACTGGTTTTGGTGTAGGTAAAAATCTTCAACCTATTGGCGAGGTCGCCATGGCTCCTCTACATGCGTAAGCCAGACATGCTCGGGGTCTAGTGCACAAACTCGCAGTTGTCCTTCGGTGTGTGGCTCGTCAAGCTCGCCGAACCAAACGGCTACATCGCCGCCAACGATGATTGGACGATCACCAGCCTCGATGACAACCATCTGCGACCCCTCAGTGTGCCCAGGCGCGGGAACAAGCCGGATCCCGGGAAGCAGTTCAAACTCGCCTTCGACCGATACATAAAGCACACCGGGAGCATTAACCCACTCGCGAATCGTATAATCATCCTTACTACGAGCGTCGTTGAGTTCACGGTTCTGGACGTAGAACGGCTTGCCAGCGAAGAGGTGGTTGCCACCACAGTGATCGAAGTGGAGGTGTGTGTTGACGACGATATCAATGCTTGCGAGGTCAAAGTCCTGCTTATCCAGTGGAAAGAGGCGGGGTTCCATATCAGCCACTGCTGGGTGTAGCTCCGTCATACCTGTATCGACCAACACACGCGCATCAGGATGGTCAATGATGTGCACATAGACTGGCATCAGCTCTCCTTCCGCGAGAAGGTCGGCAACGTGGATGGGTGTGATAGTGATCTCTTTTTTCATGATAATTCTCCTCTGATGAATAATAGAACAAATTTTCTGTTCCGTCAAGAAGAGAATATCTCTTTTTCGATTTTGGCGAAGTCTATCCCTTTTGGGCATGCTCACATACTGTGCATGGATTTTACTAAGTTTCTGGTGCAGGTTTCATGCGTTGAAGGGTTGTTTTATGAGAATGGTTTGAAAATCATCAGCCACAGGACAAAGGCTGGAATGCCGTAACCAACCACAATCCACGATATTGGATTGATCGTTTTTATAAATTTTTCAATTTCTTCAGGACTAGCTGGTGTGTCGGCAGGATACTCAGTTATTCCTTGCATATATGGCAGTCCAACCAATTTGCGCAGTTGTTTGAATTGCTTCTCGTTCACTGCAAACATCCATCCAGCCACAAACAAGATCAATACGATCGATAACCAAATCCAAATCCGATGCCAAATATGGGTAATGAAAGGCATGATTAAACCTGTAATGCCCATAATGAGAAATGACAACATGTAGATCTTAAAGGTAGAGACAGCTAGGTCAAGCATGGCTTGGATGCGAACATAATCTTTTTCGTAGCGCACTTTGAATACCACTGCTGCGGCAGCACCATGTGAAAGAAAGAACGTGATTGCCGATAAAACGTGAATGAAAACCAGCCAGCGAAAAAACATTGAAATATCTCCTACACAGTAAATATGAAATAAACACTAAAATTCAAGGAAAAGTCTTCTTTTTAAGGAAAAACTTTCAACGTAACTGCCGAATGACTTGGAGAGGTTATACATTTATTTCGCGTGATGCTCAATGTAGAACAAGAGTATTGTACTGTATCCGTCTATTGTTCTTTGTAGTTAGCAACCAATGTATCAAGCAACTCTTCAGTGTGGTTCACACCTAATGTGTGGCCTTCGTTGGGGAAGAATCTAGCATGGGCATTAGGTATTGTTTTTGCTTGGATGCGACCCTGTTCGACAGGAACAATCCTATCCTGTTCCCCATGCCAAATATGAATAGGCATGGAAATTTCCTGTAAAGAAAATCCCCATGGGCGTGCTTCAAGCATAATATCGTGAGAGACGCCGATAACGCCCTGACGAAATGCCTCTACAGGGATGGATTCAAATGATTGTTTTACGTCCGGTCGAGCGACAGTCATCTTGTCAGGTTCAGAACTATTGAAATATGAGATGATCAATGATGGATTTTTGACCATATCGCGGGCAACCTTCCCAAATACCAGGCGGAACAGCCAGGGAGCCTTGTCTGCAAGGGCGTACATTTGCCAGTCTTCTTTGCTCCAGGTTTCTTTAGAGCCAGGCAAATCGTATGGGCAATTGCCACTGAGGATGAGTGCGGTTGTCAAACGATCAGCAATTTTCCACGCACAGGCTGCAGCATATTTGCCGCCGCTGGAGACTCCCAACACTGCAAAGCGATCAAGCCTCAAGCGATTGGCAAATTCAATCACAATATCGGGATAACTGATGATTGTGTAAGGTTTGAAATCCGAAAGCCCGAAACCGGGACGGTCTGGGGCAATAATTCGGACATGGTGTTTAGATGCGGCTTCGTCGAATATCTGTCGGTTATTGTCGAGCCTTGATCCAGGACAGCCATGGAAGTAAAGAACAGGCTTGCCTTGCGGGTCACCGTATTCTGCGTAACCGGTATAGCATCCATCGCTTAATTTGATTCGATTATCTTTTTGTATCGACATATTCATCTCCTTAATCAATGAATCTTCATTCGTAGGAGAAATTAAGATTGTTATTTGTCATGTCCAGAAGGACGCAGGGTCCTAAACATTATGTTTAAGCCATATTGAGCTGTCTTCAGGTTATGGCATCGGAGCTTTTGTGTAATCAAAGGAGATCATGCGATTAGGTCTAACTCGTATTACAACAGATTCCCATTTGGCGCAAAGCTCTTCTGCCATTTGCTCTGCCTGCTCTCTTGGATTGTATTTCTCCAATATTGCAATTCGCTTTGGAAGCACATCGTCATAATCCAGGAGTGCCTCTCCATAGACCAGAACCGCTTTAAAAGGAAACTTAGGGTCATCTATCAAAAGGGTGACTTTTGAGTTTCGTTGGATATTTTTGATCCGGCGATTAGCCGTCTGAGCTCCAAGCAGGAATTCGCCTCCATCGAACTTAAATATCACTGGAACAATATGTATTGTGCCATCATCATTGAGTGTGCCTAATTTAGCAATGAGGGGTTGGTTGAGAAAGGTTGTTATTTCCTCTTCGGTCAGGGGTGGCATTTGCGGATAATTATTCTGAACATTGGTCGCCATTACAAAACCTCCTGAAATTTCAGCCTTCTACAAATTGGTGCAACCACCAAGGGCATAAATTGTATTAAATTCAACCTGTCACAATAAACTGCTTGGGATGCGCGAAGAATCCTACACATCTGTTACTTTGTTGGACGGTGAATTATCTAAACATCTTGCTCAAGCCACTCTTTTAAATTCGCTTCGACACTTTCTGAAGTGTGATGAACAAAGTTCTTCCCAGTTTTCAATAACCATGGCCAAACATCGAAATATTCAAACCCACGGTACCAACTAAGCACGCTTGGATCGACTCCAATGCGCTGGCAATACCGTTCTTCGATACCCCGCCCTTGTAATTCTGGTAATACAAAAAAGGATAACAGGAACTCGAAAACCGGATCGCTAAATGTCGCACCTTGAAAATCAATCACTCCAGCCAGTTTTCTGTCTTTGACTATGAAATTATCCAGCCACAAATCGCCGTTGCTGAAACGTACAGGTGGCAGTGCCGGCATTTCGGTTTTTAATTTCTGATACACTGCATCTGCTAAAAAGAGCGACCTTTCTTTGAGCGATGTATACGCTTTCTCAAGCAAGTCTTCGACCGTTGTCCGATCAAGAGACTGAGCGATCGTTCCCAAATCATTTTCTGTTACAGATTGCAAGGAGCATACGGTATCGAGATACAAATTCTCAGCCCAGGCTTCGCCAGCTTGCACAGGTCCTAGTAAAGATTCGCCTTCTATAAATTCGCTGAAAAAGCAGGAAACCCCGAGCGCTTCTCCTTGTAAATCTAAACCGAATGCCCGTGGAGTAGGGATCGGTATGGATTCGACTGCCTTAAGAACTTGGTATTCATGTTCCATTCCTCTTATATCTAACTGAAGCACATACGCTCGTTTGATGCCATTGACTTGTACATCCAACCGCCAGGGTGCGTTTCGTGTACTTTGAGGTAGAGCCTCAGCCTGTATAAAACTTACAGGACATTCTAGAAAGCGGCTCATGTATTTTGTACATTTTTCGGGGAATTCATTTGGATCGAACATATACCATTTCTCTTTCATGCTCTTAGAGATTAAGGTTGCCAGCCCAGAATCCCCAGCATCAAAAACAATCTTTGAGGATGTTCCTGATTATTCGATTCCTTTTTTGCTGGAATTTGTTCGCTCATTACTCCACCATAAGGAATTCTTCATTGGTTTTATCGCATTTAGATCGTTGGCGTTGGGGCGGGGATGGCGATGCGCTCAGAATCCATAATCGGATCAACACTGATTACCTTGGCGCCATCTAGAAAACTCGGCGTACCTAATATGGTTTGCAGGACTACATGTTTAATAAATATGGGATTCGTGGTTG
>JBEBCV010000360.1:0-15310 GCA_041157505.1 Chloroflexota bacterium
TCTGCGTGCGGAACTGGGACTCGACTCACGCCTGGAACGCGATCAGGGGAGTTTGTTCTATCAAGCCATCACCCGTGCTGATACCCATCTTCTATTAACTCGACCCTATCTATCCGAGGAGGGGGAAAAATGGGAAGCCTCGCCGTATTGGAATGCCGTGGTTTCCCTTTATGAAAAAGATAACGCTGTTCAAACCTTGCGCCCGGATGACTCACGCCCGTTGGCAGAAGCTGCCTCTTCTCAGGAGTTGCTTTTCTGGGCGGTACGCCGTAAAGGATTGCCTCGCAAGTATTCCGATCTTGAAGCCCGCTGGCGCCAATTGCAGCATGCAAGCCATGTGATCCAGGCTCGCCGCACCAAACGTGCGGCGGGTGCCTTCGAAGGCGGAACCCAGAGCCTGATTGCTGAGCTTGCCACCCTTTTTCCGCCAGAGAAGATCTGGTCGGCTTCCAGACTGGAATCGTACGGGACCTGCCCGCACATGTTCTTTGTAAAACAGGTGTTGGACCTGGAAGTCATTGAGCCGCCTTCCCTGGATCTTGACCCCGCCCAGCTTGGTTCCGTCCTACATGAGATCCTGGAGAAAGCCTACCAAAGGGCAAAGGATCCGGGTATTGTGGATTCTGTGCTGGAAGTGCTACCCGAGGTCGCCAAGTCGGTCTTTGTCACTGCGCCACAGGTGTATGGCTTCCGGAGCTCCGGATTGTGGGAACTCGAGCAGGCGCAATGGCTTGAGAAATTAAAAGAAACGATCATTTCGCTTGCGAATGCTTCAAATGGATGGGTTCCTTTTTCTTACGAACAGGCGTTTGGGATCGGGGAGGCACCTCCCCTGGAAATGAAGTTGGATGGACAAAAGGTTTTGATGCGAGGTTTGATTGACCGGATTGATCGGGACGCGAATGGCAACCTGCGCGTTGTAGATTA
Organism: Chloroflexota bacterium; assembly: GCA_041157505.1. Classification (GTDB taxonomy): domain Bacteria; phylum Chloroflexota; class Anaerolineae; order Anaerolineales; family Villigracilaceae; genus Villigracilis. Next base: position 928 of record JBEBCV010000360.1, read on the forward strand.
CAAAACGGGCAGCAGTTACTTAGACGCAAAAGCCCTGATTAATGGCAGGCGATTGCAACTGCCGTTGTATGCCCTGGCCGCCAAAAAAGCATTGCAGTTGGGCGAACCCGTCGAGGGATTCTATTGGAAGATTAATGCCGCAGACTCCTCGTCCCTGAAGCTATCCAAATTTGCAACTGAGTCTGGGGCAGGCATCGAAGCTGCAATCCAGATCGCGGAAGATCATCTTGTCCGCATCCTGAAAGGTATTCGGTCAGGCGACTTTCCTCCCATTCCGCCTAAGGGTGGCTGTCCAATATATTGTCCCGCTGTGCAGTGGTGCTGGCGCTATCAGAAGGAAGGCTGGTCATGAAAGAAACACTGGCGCAACGGGTGGTCAACTACTTCAATCTGACGCAAGATCAACGTATCACGGCCCTGGAGCGTGGAAAAAATGTGATCGTGACTGCAGGTGCCGGCAGCGGCAAGACTCGCACCCTGGTCGCGCGGTATGCCTCCCTTCTGGCGGATGGGCTCTCCCCACGTCAGGTGGTGGCGATCACCTTTACCAAGAAAGCTTCCAGGGAAATGAAGTCACGGGTACGGGCTGCCTTGGTGGATCTGGTCTCCAATGCCAAGACTGAAGATGAGCGTACCTATTGGGTCTCCTTGAGCAATCAAATGGATTCAGCCCGTATCAATACCATACATGGACTGTGTGGCGAAATCTTGCGTGCACATCCCGCAGAGGCCGGGGTTGATCCGCATTTTGAAGTGTTAGAGGAAGGGCGGGACAAGGTCCTGAAAAAGCAAGTGGTTGGCAGTGTCATGATGCAACTGACTGCCCAGCCAAAATACCGTCCCTTGTTTCAGGCACTGGATACGAAAGATGTACAAGACCTGCTTAAACTCCTACTGGACAAACGATTGGAGGCCGGCGAGATATTCGCATCCGCTTTGGATGGCGAGGCGGTCGTTCGCGCTCAGCTTGAATCTCGCATGCAGTCCCCGGCGATTCTGGATTGTATTCAGGAATTGCGTGGCTTTTCAGAACGGGAATTGTTCAATGATGCTGGCGATAAACTCGCCATGCAGATCATGGATCTATTGAAGGAGTGGAAGAGTGCAGAGGAAGCCCTTGCTGGAGGGGACACGCTCACCTGTGCCTATCATTTGTATAAAGCGCGCCGTGACTTTATGAAAGGAAATATCGGCAAAAAAAGCGGGATGGTGAAAGATATAAATGCTGAATTGCAAAAGCGATATGATGAAATCTTTGATCCTTGGATTGGCGGTTCTAATAAAAACGATGAGCCTCCTACGATCGAGGCAGAGGTCGCCTTCAAGACCATCCTGCCAGTGATCAAAAACGCTTTTGATATCCTGCATCACTCCTATCGTTCCGAGTTGCAGCTGCGTCATGCACTCGACTTCGATGATCTGGAATATGGCGCCATGTCTCTACTTGAGCGGGATGAGATCCGGGCATTCTGGCAGCAGGAAGTGCAAGCAGTCCTGGTGGATGAATTTCAGGATACCAACCCGCGTCAGAACCGCATCGTGGAAGCTTTGGCGGGAGTCGGCGGTCGGCTTTTTGTGGTGGGGGATGACCGGCAAAGCATCTATCGCTTCCGCCGCGCGGACGTGACGGTTTTTCGGGAGATGCAATCGCGTGCCGGCAGACCAGATTATCTGGTGCGTCACCTAAACAACACCTACCGTGCTCACGAATCCCTTTTGAATACCACCGGGAATTTGTTGGCGGATGCGATGGGAACTGAGGAACGGGCTGGTCAGTCCTTTTATGTTCCATTCCGTCCATTGAATGCTCATTTCAAGAAAGAACCGGATCACATTTCCGAGCCGCATGTCGAGTTGATCGTGGGCGCTGGCGAAGATGCCGAAGAGGCTCGCCCGGTTGCAGCACGAGCCTTGGCGAAACGCTTGCTTACCCTACGCGAGGAAGGCCAGATCCAGCGCTGGGATGAGGTGGCCCTGCTCTTTCGGGCTTCTACCGGTTATTCCTGGTATGAAGATGCCTTTGAAGATGCCGGGATTCCATTTGTCACTGTGGCTGGGCGAGGATTTTATGATCGTCCTGAGATACGCGATCTTCTGAACATCTTGTCCTCGCTGGCAGACCCTGTGGATGATCTGGCGATGGCTGGCTTGCTGCGCTCCCCGGCCTTTGGGTTGAGTGACTCTGCTCTGTATCATTTGCGTCATCATGCAGGTGGAAAATTCTCTTATTGGAATGCCTTGCGTGAAGATCTTTCCTACCTTGAGGAACCGGATCAGACCTGCGCCAACCGGGTCGTGTCCATTTTGAATGACCTGATCCCGCGCGTGGATCGGGAATCGGTTGCCGACCTGATTAAGCGCCTGGTGGATGCCGTGGATTACCGCGCCATCCTCGCTATGGAAGATCAACGAGGTTCGAGCGGACGATTGTGGCGCAATCTGGATAAGTTGATCGCCGATGCACAAGTCAGTGGACTGGTCAGTGTGCGTGATTTTCTGGAATACCCGATCGCGATCGATGATGCCGGCGTCCGCGAAGGGGAGGCGCCAGCCGAGGCGCAAGGCGCTGTCAGCCTGATGACCATTCACAAATCCAAAGGCTTAGAGTATCCCGTGGTGGTTTTGGCAGATGCAAGCCGAGCAAGAAAACATAGTACTGCCCCCGTCTACCTTTTGCCAGAAACGGGTTTTTCCATCAAACTTAAACCGACGACCTTGTTGTATCGGCTCTCGAACGAATGGGATGAACTGCAGGAGGATGCCGAGTCTGGGCGTCTGTTGTATGTTGCCATGACCCGTGCCATGCATAAGTTGATCGTGAGTGGACATATCACCCAGGGAATGAGAGAGTTTCCTGGGTGGCTGAAGAGCTTCAGCCGGACTCTGGATCTTAATTTAGACGAGTTGCTCGATGAAAACGGACCCTTTGCGCAGCCCAATCCTGCCAAGAAGCATCCTGTTCTGGTATGGTGTTCGAATAGTCAAGAAATCCGTCCCCAAGCGGATGTGCCTGTCTCGACTGCATCTCAGACGGAATCCGAGATCATCCCCTTGTACAGTCCGTTGATTGAACCCGCAACTATTCCCGTCAACGAGGATGAGGAAACTGTTCGGCGAATCTGGCGTGTGACAGAGCCGACATTGTTTATTCCCCCCGGAGTAATAGGTCAGATGACCCATAAAGCTCTGGAACTTTGGCTGGATCATGATGATCCCCGCTTGATCCCTCTTTTGGAATCACTTGCGCTGGACGCAGGGCTGGCTATTGAGGACCAGCGCATCGAGGCTGTGCGGCGGGTGCGTGAACTGATCGAGCGTTTCTGCGCGCACCCATTACGCGGGGAGATCGAAGCTGCCGATGAGCGTCATCACGAAGTGCCCTTCACCCGCATGCGGGGAGGACGCTCAGAGACTGGATATATCGACCTGCTCTATCGGAAGGGGGAGGAGTGGTTCGTGGTGGACTTCAAAACCGATCGGATCCAGTCGGAGGATCTGTACCGGCTGCTGGTGAAACAGTATTCCACGCAACTTGCACGCTATGGGGAAGTCACTCAGCAATTGCTGGGTCGGCAGGCCGAGTTGTCACTTTGTTTTCTGGATCACAAAGGGAGAGTACATATTGAGAACTCGCTCTAAATAATTTTGAAATATTCGGTAGACAAATTAAATGTCATGCCCATAACGGTAAAAATGTGGTCGAAATCATCAACTGCGGTGATAATTTCGATTTGGTGTAGTTGGCGGTGGAGAAGGAGAAAAAGTGGAAACAATTCTAGTCATTCTGTTGGTCGTAGTTGTGTTGGTGCTATTCGTTTTGAGTGGGGCAGTAGTTTGGCTTGCAATGCGGGTCTCTAATCCCATGAAACAAAATAACGAACAGATCGCCAACCTAGCAGGAAAGTTGGATGCCATTCAAAAACAAGTCGACGGCAGTCTTCAATCTGTGACGAGTCAGGTATCCGTATTTGGCGAGGTAAAAGAATCACTTGGTTAAGTCACCGAAGCCACAAATCGAGTGGCAAAATTGGGGGAAGACATTACCAAACTTGAATCCATTTTGCAGGCGACGAATCGGCGTGGCGGTTTTGGAGAAATTTTGCTCGAAAACCTTCTTGTGCAAGTCCTGCCTTATAAACACTTCAAAATGCAATACTCCTTTCAAGACAAAGCCAGGGTTGACGCTGCAATATTACTGGGTGAGAGAATTTTACCCATCGATTCAAAGTTTCCTTTACACGGTTTTGATGACGAAGTTTCCGAAGTTGGAACTCCTCAGAAAAAACAAAAGAGCTTATTTGTCCGTGCTGTGAAAGAACGAATGGACGAAACGTCAAAATATATCCGGCCTGCAGAAGGTACTTTCGAGTTTGCCATGATGTATATTCCTGCCGAGAACGTGTACTACGAAATCATTTCCAATAGTGACTTGTTTAACTACTCGATGCAGAAACGTGTAATTCCCGCTTCCCCTAATTCCTTCTTTGCATATCTTCAGGTGGTCGTCTTTGGATTAAGAGGTATGCAGATCGAAGAAAATGCTCGAGAGATCCTTGGGCGTATATCCTCATTGAACATAGCCCTTGACACCGTGCAGGAACAATATGAAAAACTGGGGGGAACCATTAATACCACCCAAACCAGATATACAGAACTAGGTAAAAAACTGGGTAAATTCTCGACTCAATTTGAAGGACTTGCTGCTGAAACTTTGCCAATTGTTACACCGAAAATATTGAGCGATGGCGGAAATAATGTCGTTAATGGCCAGGGAGATGAGTAAGATTCCTTTCCTGCACTAATCTTGCAATCTTGTAAATTAATAGTCACCTGATAGTTTACTTACTGACAACATAACGACAGTGAATATAATTACGAATGAAGCAAGCAGCGGTCAATGAGCGGAAGTATGTTTCAGTCCCTCTAAGAGGGATTATTTATTTCTAACAGCTTGAACCTGACAAGTTAGGACGGAGACGGTGTCTTTATGTTTCAGTCCCTCTTAGAGGGATTATTTATTTCTAACCTAATACTGTCGCACAAGAGCAGTTGTATACCGATTAATAACTTTCGAATGAATTTAGCAATCAGTACTATTTGTGAAGTAGATCGCTGATTGAATTGAATTTTTATGCTTATAATCAGAATCTGTTCGTAGATAGAAATCTTAAGAAGATTAAATATGTCAGGTTCTTGGCGTTGGATCTAATTTTTGGTAACTTTTTAAGGATCTGAGAAATGTCTGGCGGGTAGGACAATCGATCATATGTACGGTGCAGCCTTTCGTTGCAAGCCCAAAGACAAGATTGAGCGTTACTATTTTGCGGAAATTAGTACTTGCTGTAAGAAGATGAGCATGAATGCAGTATGGAAGTATTATTACTATCGTTGGCAGAAGAATCTCTTAACTATCCAACGTTTGTGTAAGTGTATTTTGGAAGAACCTTGACTGTGTTTGCTCAATGGCGACTTGTCAATCTATAAAATTTAGGACAAATAATGTGCTTATTGTTCGAGAAGGTTAACGCAGTATAATATTTTTTGTGCTTTCAGAATCAAATCATCGCTACTGTCCAAATATAAAACGCCTCCCACATAAACCAATTTACTCTCAAATCCTGAAGTTATATTCCAATCCATTAGTGAGACCAATTTAGACCGGAATTTCGTGTAGCTATTCAGTCGTACTGAATAACATCCTTAAATGAATATTTGAACTCATTCTGCCCAATAAAATTAGGAGAAGCGGTTATGAGCACTAAAGCCCAACCCAAACAAAAAAGGGATTTACAGCAATTGCTTATGAGTGAAAGGCGTTGGCGTTTGTTAGTTGAGTACAACAACGATGCTATCACGATGGTTGCAAAAGATGGCACGATTCTGTACGAAAACCCTGCTCTAAATGTAATGTCGGGTTATTCTCCTGAAGAATTAATTGGGCAAAATGTTTTTAGTTTATTGCACCTGGATGATCAGGAAACCGTTGCACATTCTTTTCAAGAAATTATTTCACATCCTGGCAGAAAGATTATTACTCAGGTGCGCTTTACCCGTAAGGATGGAACCTGTTGCTGGGTGGAAGCAACCAACATTAACTGTCTTGACGATCCAGATCTTGGCGCAATAGTAACCTACTATCGTGATATCACCCAGCGCAAAGAGGACGAAGAAGCGCTGCGCAAAAATGAAAAACAATTGCAGGCACTGGTCACCTCACTGGATGACATTGTGTTCGAAGTAGACGATAGTGGGATATACCTCAATGTATGGACCGCGAATGAAGACATGTTGTTCCAGCCGCGTGGGAATATTGTTGGCAGGCGTTTCGATGAGGTATTTGGCGAGGAGGCGAGCCGCCCCTTCTTTAGACTTCTCAGTTTGTGTCTCGAGAGTGGCATCCCTCAAAATCTCGAATACCCGGTGTATCTACCAGGTGGTGAGCGCTGGTTCAATGCACGCTGTACCCCGATTCATTATACAAACCAAACAAGCAAAACAGTTTCCATCCTGGTACGTGATGTCACCCAACAAAAACAGGCTGAAGAGTTACTCAAGGAAAGCGAAAAAATGTTCCGTGAACTCTTCGATAATCTCCCCATGCAAAGCTCTATATACAAACTGATCCGGGACGAACACGGTGAAACTGTTGATTGGGAAATCAGCAAAATAAATCCACTTGGTGCCGCCAGCCTTGGGGTCGATGCAAATGCCGTAATCGGACAAAGCGCTTTGAGTTTGTTTGGTGAAGCGATTATGGAACCGTATTTGGAAATTTGCCGCCAGATCTTAATTAGTGGGAAGCCACGCATATTCGAGACACATTTTGAAATGAATGAGCATGATTATCTTTCTTCTGCTTTTTTAATAGGTGGCGAATATTATGCCACGATCAGCATAGATATCACTGACCGCAAACTGACTGACAAAAAATTGCGAGAAAGCCAATCCCGTTCGCAAGCAATGCTCAATGCCATTCCCGATCTGATGTTTCGTTTGAATCGTAAGGGTTTGATTCTCGATTACAAGGCAGATATAACTGACCTCTACTCTCAAACTGATGAGACGATTATTGGAAAACGCATCCGCGACATTTCTCCGCCCGAATTTGCTGACTTGATCGATCAAAAAATTCAAGAGACTTTGATAAGTGACGCTCTGCAAACATTTGAATACAATCTTCCGATACCAAACACGGGTATCCAGTATTATGAAGCCTGTATGACATCCAGCGGACCTGATGAGGTGATAGCGATCGTTCGCAATATTACTAAACGTAAACAGGATGAATTGGCGATGATTCAAAAAATTAAACTTCAAGAGCAATTGGAACATACTGCTGCCATTGTGCCAGGGTTGATCCATATTTTCAAACGGGATGTGCATGGAAACTTTTCTATGCCGTATGCAAGCCCTGCAATTGAAGAGGTATATGGTATCAGCGCAGAAGATGTGGCGAAGGATATGTCGCTCGTATTTGAGCGAATCGTTTCAGAGGATGTCCTACTACTAATTTCAACCATCACAGAGTCGGCAGATACCATGACCCCTTGGCGTGACGAATTCCGCTATACCCATCCGCAAAAAGGACTTCGCTGGTTCAGCGGGCACTCTACACCGGTACGTGACATTGATGGCTGTATCTTATGGTATGGAATTATTCAGGATATCACCGACAGCAAACAAACGGAAATTAAACAACAACAGCTTATTGAACGGCTTGATCTTGCCACCCGTTCAGCCCAAATGGGCATTTGGGATTGGGACATTGTGAAAAACGAGATCGTTTGGGATGATCAGATGTATGCATTGTATGGGCTTAAACCCAATGAGTTTGAAGGTGCTTACGAAGCGTGGTTGCATGGAGTTCACCCTGAAGATCGAGAATCAAGTAACGAAGTGTCTGCCGCGGCTGTACGTGGTGAATGTGAATATGACACAGAGTTCCGAGTTTTGTGGCCAGATGGTTCAGTTCATTGGTTGAAAGCGAATGGACTTGTATACCGTGATAAGAATGGAACACCTCTACGCATGGTGGGTATCAATTACGATATCACTGTGGGCAAACAAACTGAGGAAGCGTTAATCCAAAACGAGGAGAAATTCCGCTTGCTGGCTGAATCAATAGGTGAAGTATTCTGGATATTTGATAACCATCTGCAAAAAATAATATATATCAGCCCGGCATACGAAAAGATTTGGGGGCGAACTGCTGAGAGTTTATACGAAAACAGCCAAGAATACATTGACGCGATCATACCGGAAGATAGGCATGTCGTGATTGACGCACTGGAAAAACAAGCACTTGGTGCAGAAACTCAAATGGAATACCGTATTGCCAGGCTCGATGGATCCATTCGCTGGATATTCGATCGCTCTTTTCCTGTGTACGATGGTACAGGTGCAGTCGTTCGTACAACCGGTATCGCGACTGATATCACCGAACGAAAACGCAATGAATCACTTATATATGTCCAGCGCGACCTGGCGCGTGCTGTTGGGCGCTATGAGACCATATTCGATGGTTTTTCTTTCTTTTTACAAGCCCTCCTTGATGTAAGTGGAATGGATAGTGGAGGTTTATATCTCTTCGATGAAGAGTATAAAAATATAGAACTCATTAATCAGCAGGGATTGGGGGAAAACTTTGTGAGTATGTTAGACCGATTTACAATAAATTCACCATTTGTAAAAACGATTCTAGTTGGTGAACCTATTTATTTCTCTTCCGATCATCCGATTGTCCGTAACGCTATGCATCAGGCTGAAGGATTAATGTGTATGGCATGTATACCTATTTTCTATCAAGAGCACGTGGTAGGGTGCATGAATCTTGCTTCTCATACCCTTGCTGAAACGCCAAATTTTGCCCGATATGTGTTTGAAACGCTATCTGTGGAGATCGGAAACTTTGTGATTTACCTACGGAATGAGCAAGCCTTGCGTATTAGTGAAGAAAAATTCCGTAAATTGACTGAGGAATTAGAGCAACGGGTTAAAGAACAGACGTCAGAAGTGTTTGCTGTTCACGAGCGGCTGGAACTCGCTACGCAAGCTGCTGAGCTTGGCACATGGGATTGGAATGTGCGAACCAATCAGCTGCTTTGGGATAACCAAATGTATAAAATCTCTCGAGTGGATAAAGACTCTTTTACTGGAAACATTGATTTTTCGATGCGTCGGATTCACTTGGAAGATGTTGAAATTGTGAAACAAAAAATGCAGGAACTGTTGAACGGGTCTTCTGTGTATGGACAACTCGAATACCGTATCCTCCGTGGGGATGGCAGTATCGGTTATTTGAAAACGCATGCTGTCGTTCAATGCGATGCAAATCATCAAGTCGAGCGCATCATTGGCATGGTGCAGGATGTTACCCATGAAAAACATGCTGAAAGCGCCCTGCGTGAAAGTAACGACCGCTTGAGTATTGCCAATCTTAAGCTTGAAACTGCCATGCAAGTTAAGGATGAATTTCTTGCTAGCATGAGTCACGAACTGCGTACGCCATTAACGGGCATCTTGGGATTATCCGAAGCGTTGCAATTCAATACCTACGGACAACTAACCGATAAACAAAAAAATACACTGAAGATTATCGAAAACAGCGGCAACCATCTGCTAGCTCTTATTAATGATATTCTTGATTTGTCGAAAATTCAATCTGGAAAACTTGAAATACATACTTCGCCATCCTTACTGGAAGATATATGTCAGGCGAGCCTGCAATTAACCAAAGGAATGGCAAGTCAAAAACGCCAAGTCATCAGGTATTCTTCACCTGCTATGCCAATTTTCCTTGATGTAGATACGAGGCGCATTAAACAGGTAATTGTAAATCTGCTGAGTAATGCGATCAAGTTCACGCCTGAAAGGGGCGAATTGGGATTGAATATTGAGGCTGATAAATTGGATAGGCAAGTGAGAATCATTGTATGGGATAAGGGCATTGGCATAAAGCCTGAGCACCTGTCAAAACTCTTTTTGCCCTTCACCCAAATTGATAGTAGTCTTGCGCGCGAATATTCCGGCACAGGTTTGGGACTTTCGTTGGTGAAACGTCTCGTTGAACTTCATGAAGGCACTGTGACAGTTGAAAGCGTTTTTGGAGAAGGCACCAGATTCATTGTCTCCCTTCCTTGGATCACAGAATCTCCTGTTTCACCCTCCCAAGACGTACCTACATCCCAGCCTGATACCATAACAGAAAACACCTCCGCCCAATTGATAATGATTACCGATGATAATCTGTTGCTTCTTGATATGCTGGCAGATTTCCTTGAATCTCAGAAGTATCGCACTGCTAAAGTGAATAGCGGAAGTGAGTTTTTCGAGAAAATCACTGAAATTCGACCCGATCTGATCTTGATGGACATTCAAATGCCGGGTATAGACGGACTTGAAGTCATTCGCTATCTTAGAAAACATCAAGATCCTTCTATAGCGTCGATTCCTGTGATTGCAGTCACGGCTTTGGCTATGACTGGCGATCGTGAGAAATGTCTTGCGGCAGGAGCAAATGATTACATGAGCAAGCCAGTTGCATTAATGGAGCTGAAGCAATCTATCCAAAACTTAATTGGATAAGACTATGAGTAACTATCGCTGACGCTCTACCCACTGCGTATTAAAAATTAAATTAAAAATGTCCTCGAATTAAGGGTATACAACAAACTCAACACTGTTTTATTTGAGCAACATCAAAGGTCTGTTGGTGATCTATTTTGATATTTGAGCAAAACACACTTCCTCCATTTTTTAGGTAAGTTTCTTTATGTCAATTCCAAAACTGGACATGAGACTTTTTCCTCAGCTGGTTTACCAGCTCAATAGGAGAGGCAAACTAGTTTGTTACTTGCTCCACTTTGTAAAGGTCTGAATCTTTACCTGCTGTTCTAGAAGATCCTGCATATCTTTTCTGGGTTTGGTGACCAGCTTGACATTAAGTCCCTGTGAAATGCAACATTTTCTTCTCGATGCAACCCTGCATGGACCGGAACGACCATGTTTGCGACCTCGAAGTCAATAAAATTCAGAGGGTCAGCGTGGTTGCGTAGAATGGTACCCAGGGTTGGATAGATCCATTCCATGGGCTTACCTCATTGGCAGTTCTGGCTAGGAGGCCCACTTTTTACCCAACTGGTGGTCTTGGCATTGTTTGGAAGACCGTAGTAAATATGTGGCATAGTATGATTGATACAATCGATCTGGAAATCTACAAAGAATTAAAGCAAACAGCATCTCATTACATAGCGTGATCGATGTTCATAACACTGCTATTCGCTGGCCGGGACATCGGCTATACGGCAAAATGCACATCACTGTGAATTGTAAGTTGACCACCCTGGAAAGCCATTTCATTTCCAGGGATGTATGTCACGGTTTGTTCCAAAAATTGTCTGCCTTGCTGGAAGTAATCGTTCATGTTAACTTATGAGAATGCGATGAAGCAATGGATAATCACCCTACCAAGCACCACGTCTTTCTTCGAGCGGTAGAACAAACTAAAGTCTTGTGATTCGAAAAACGCAGACTCAACAGGTCTGCGTTTTTCGAATCAAACCATCTTTTATCTGAGAAAGATCAAACCGTAGACACCTGCGCTGAGAATCACCGCGGCGATCGTCCATTTTGCTTTGGATTGGTAGAGCACCAGTAGTCCAAGAGCGAATATCAACCAGGCGTGGATACCGATTAGCGTTTCACTCAATATGCCAAGCGCTGTTGCTGCGATCAATCCAACCACTCCGGCAGTTACTCCATCGAGAAAGGCGTGAACAGCAATGTTCTCCATCAATCGTTCCACATAATTATGACCAATCATTGTGAAGGCAAAGGCGGGGGCAAATACGCCAAATGTGATGGCAACCGCTCCCAACGCTCCGCCGCCTAGATATCCAATGAAGGTCGAGAAGATGATCAATGGTGCAGGTAACAGCCCGGACAAAGCCAGTCCGTCGAGAAATTGCGCGTTCGTCAGCCAGCCTCCGATCTCAACGGCGTCGTTTTGTAAAAAAGGAATGGCGGTGTAAGCACCGCCGAAAGTCAACAAGCCCGCACGCAAGCCGGAGAATAGCAGACTGCCAGGAGTAGGCGAGTTAACTGCGGCAGAACAGTGACAGGTTGTAATGATAGCCAGGGCAGCCATCCAAGCGCGGTTATAAACATCCATGTGATAAAACCAAGTCCAAGTCCATACCCCCAATTTGTTTTTCCACGTTGAACAAGGGCATAGATGAAACCCGAAACCAATAGGGTGACGAGAAATTTGTTGCCTAACAATTGGGAAACACCTGCCAACAACGTAATACCCCACAGCCAACGGTTTGTATGAAGCGCATGACCGCCAATGCGATGCACAGCGCGGACAATGAGTGCTGCAACAGCAGGTTGCATTCCAAGAAAAGCGGCTTGAAACCACGGCGAGGTGATGCCATAGGCAACATAGAACCATGAGAGCGCGAACATCAACAGAAAGCCCGGCAGCATGAATGCCAGTCCCGCCAGAAACGCACCCATACGCCCACGTGAAAGCATTCCAAAATAAACGCACAACTCATGCGCTTCGGGTCCGGGCAAAACTTGATAAACCGCCAGCACGCGATTGAAACGCTCATTGCTGATCCACTTTTCTTCATCCACCAATTCCTGGCGAATCATGGCGATTTGCGCAACAGGACCACCCCATGCTAGCAAACCAAATTTGAGGAAGCGCCAGAACAACTTCAAATACGGTTCATGCGGGACGTTGAAACTGGTCGATGTTTCTGACGCCATTATTAACCTCCAATAACTTGCAAATCAACCTGTGATTTTTTCTTGATATTAGCTATAAATTTTACTCTTTGGTTGTGCAATTGGAACGTTTTACCCGCTTGCTACCAACGTACTTTTATAAATTTTCCCCTAACAGGTATGAAAATTAGACCTTAGGTCTTATCTTTGAGTTTATTGCTCAAGGAGGTCTTCGCAATAAATTCATTTCACTGAAGTAGGCTGCTTGGTGTAACCTTCCCAAACCATATTGTTATATAGGTGCTTTCCCCCCCCCTTAAATTACGACAAAGAAGGTCTTATATTTCCATTCGCTTAATACTTCACATTTTAAAGGAAAAATCGCTATGGAAATTGAAATTATAAATCGCCCATCGTATTCGCTGGCAATTGCCAAACTTGCAGCGAACGAACGCATCCGCGCCGAGGCTGGCGCGATGGTGAGCATGTCTAGTGATGTAAATATTGAAACCAAAGCGGAAGGGGGAATCCTAAAATCGTTGGGACGGGCTATGTTGGGTGGTGAATCGTTCTTTCAGAATTTCTTTGTTGCGTCTGCCAAGGGAGGTGAGGTGACCCTTGCACCAGAACTGCCCGGTGATATTGTCGTGATTGAAATGAGCGGCAACAAGCTGATGGTGCAATCAGGTTCCTACATGGCATCTGAATCCAGTGTTGAGCTAACCGCGAAGGTTAGTGTAAAAGCATTGATGTCTGCTGAAGGAGTTGCGATGTTGGAAGCGAATGGTACAGGTACATTGTTAGTTTCCTCTTACGGCGCGATCTTCGAGAAACATCTTGGCGCGGGCGAGAAATATATCGTGGATACCTCACATCTCGTTGCTTTCGATGGGACAATGGGTGTGCAGCCCAAGAGCGTTGGCGGGATCAAATCAACCCTGTTTAGCGGCGAAGGTCTAGTGATTGAGCTTACCGGACCAGGCAGGATCTACATCCAAACCCGTTCGCCACAAGCCCTCATTAATTGGATCATTCCGCAGCTGCCACCTCCACCTAGCAAGTCCAGCTAGTCATTCTCTTGTACCATTTTGTGGGATGCTTTTTGCATCCTATTTTCATTTCAAAAAACTATCGAGTGCGATTTAATCTTTGAGAAACTGCCAGGGAAAGCGCTTAATAAAGACGAAAATATCTCTTATTGGCAGTTTGGTCTGCTTTCGTAGCGTCAAGTCTACTTACCAATTTATTTCAATTTTGGAAATGGTATTGCAATAATATTGACTAAATAAAAAGGAGTAGAGCGATGAAAATCAGCTACAAAAAACAAACCTTAAGTCTGATCCTGATCCTGATCCTGGGACTGACACAGGGTTGCAACCTGCCATACCGTAAATCACTGATGCCAACTCCCACGATTGAACCGCTCACTGTCACTCCATCATTGATCGCAAGCGTCAAGGTGGCTATTCCTGTTACCCTACCAACCAAGGGGGAAGGATTGGCTGCGGACCAGGATTCATCCCGGACGTCCAGCGAGCGAAGCGCGGGGGGAGGCGACCGTTTTTCCCAGGGGCAATACGAACGACCATTCAACGCAGGCACGATGGACACTTTCTACCTGCACCTAGATATCCTCCAATACGAAATTCAT